>JAZHDC010000126.1:0-3616 GCA_036541305.1 Candidatus Absconditabacteria bacterium | reverse complement strand
CATTGATTGAAAACAATTTAAATTATATGAAAGCACAATACAATTAGTAGATAGAAGATTGTGTTAGATTATTATTGTTATAAATTATAATCTAGGATATGGGGAATAGCGATAGCAATTGGGGATTGTGGTTTATTATTACTACTATATACAATTTACTATCCCCATCTGCTAAACAGGGTTGCCACAATATATTTCCTATCGCAATCCCCTAATTGCGGAGCAATTCTGCTATCTCCAAATTACTAAAAAATCCTTCTATTTTATCTTACTAACTTTTACTCAGTTGTAATAATATTTGATAATACTAGAATATTTCAATCATTTTTCTGCCATTTTTTGAGCTCATTGTCAACTTAGTCATACTCAATGTCAGTTAAAATTATCACAGGATGCGAAATCAATTTTGGATGTCAAGTAAGGAGTATCTGTCCATCAGTATTTTTCTTTACCTGTTAGAGTAAATCACTTGGAACAATTAAAATATGGTAGAATTGGAACATAACCATCATATGTGATTACTTGATTCTTAGTTTCTTCCAAAGCTTTTCACCAAAGTTTTACAGTGCGAGTATATCCATTTCATACATATTTTTGAAAAATTCTGGCATCATCAACACTATTGTAATAAGCATCTTGAGGTATTGAAGGATGATAATTCTTTTTATTCATATAAAATAACAAATAAGATTTAGATATCAAAGCCATTGCTTTTATTTTTTCATAATGTACTTGATCATTAGCTTCAGCGATTCATTGCATGTAATCATTTACAGAAAGTTCGTTAACAACTACAAATTGACTTGTAATATCAGCATTTAGTGGCTTTATCAAATCATTTTGTATTATAATTTTTCATTTGAATACATTCCATGGTTCTCATGCATAAGACTTTCTTGTATAATTTACGATTGCAATTTCTCACTCAGAAGATACTGTGATTTTTTTTCAACTTATTTTTTTATTGTCCATTTCTACTTGCAACTTATTTTCATATTTCTTTACTGTAACATGACTCTTCCCAGTATATTCTATTCAATCTAAAATTATCAAACAATTATCTTTACAACTTATTTCCCAAGTATCAAATTCTGTGCTTAGTTCATAAAGCAATACTTTTACGTTGGTTTTCAAATACTTTCTAACATCAGATAAAGTATTTTTGTAAGTTATTTTTTGTGATGAATTAATTGAATCTACAAATCAAGATTCTTTTTTGTAATTACTTTTTGCTTTATCAATAAAATACTGTATATCATTCATCCAAATTAAATTCACTTTAATCTTATAATAATTTTTTGTAGTATCTACTCTCAAATATGATTTTCAAGAAGCATTACTTTTCAAATGATTCAGTTGAACAATTAGATTTCCATTTTCATATTTACAATTTGATGCTGTATAATTCAAATTAAAACTTGAACACTTTACAACATCTCAATCTATCTTAGCAGGAATTGAAATAATTGTTTGGTTTCAATTTATTTGAGTTGTTTTATTATATACTAAATTTACATATTTTATACTATCTTCTTTTTGGTATATATGATCAGGTAAATTACTTACCTGTACTGTAGGACTAGTTATATATAACCCTACCTTGTTATTGAAATCAGGTTCCTTTAGAATTTCACTGGATGATTTGTTTGCCAATATATAATTATTTACCAATTCTCTAATTGCAGGAAGTTTTGAATACATATTTTTTCAAGGACAAGCTGTAGTTCAAGTGTCACGATGTCAAACTATTTTGAAATCATTTAAATCAGTCAAATATGGATAATTATTTGAATCCTTATGATAAGTGCTTTTTCAATATGGATCAATATTATACTTTTTAGCTAAAGCGGAAGACAAGGCAACCAATGATTTTAGCTGAGCTTCTGTTGGATTTTGTATTTCAAAATTACCTATCAATGATATTCAAATTGAAGGTCTATTATTCCGGCTTGAATGAGCTCAAGTAACTCAAGGTCATCATGCTTTCCCTTCATAAATATTACCAAAATGATCTATAATAAAATTATATCAAATATCTCATCGTAATTTATTCAATGCATGATACTTATATATATTTCTTATCTTCTCTTTTACTGCATTTTTATCTGCTAATTTAGTATAATCATCTACTGTATGATGTATAATTATCGACTCTTTTCTATTCTTTATTTGGTTTGCCCGCCGCAAAGTATTTCAAGCTTCTGACCAAATAATATTGTCCAATTTCCGTTGGTTTGGAAAAGATCAGCTTAAATATTGATTTCTTGTTGTTTCTTTTTTATCTTTTTCTATCTTTGCTTGCATAAGTTGTGCATATTTACTTATGTCAGATTTCCTTACAGAAATAAGATAATCTTCATATTGTTTCTCTTTTTTATTTTGATCCTGATATACCTTTTGAGATTCATATCTCCAAGATTCATCAGCTCACCATTCTGCACGAGAAATTATGTCAAGATCTTGTATTCACCAAATTCAATATTCAGCACTAGCAAAACTTAATGTAAACAAAGCTCATATAATTAACAAAAATATTTTATTTCACATCTGATACGTTCATATATTAAACTACCATAAAAGACATATATAATGATTATTAATTTCAAAAATAATTACAAACATCAATTTGATAATGAATATATAACTATTAAATTATAAAATTCAATGGAAAAGAAATTATCTAATCATAATAAAAGAAGACTGACCTCTAACTGCCTTAGGCTCTCGAACATCTCCTAACCCACTTCAATCTTGAAAATCATCAAATCATTTTTGACTAAAAGTAGAATCTCAATTTGAATATCAATCTGTAAAAGATAAATTATCAATCGTAAGAGCAGAATTAAGAGATAAGACTGTAACTATATTTGTACCATATATATATCATAATGAATTTCTGTTACCAAAATATCATAATGAATTTCATTCTCCAGTTATCTTTGGTTTTAAAATCCAATCATTTATACTTTGATTTTTAACTGAATAAGCTATAACAAAATTATTCATATTAGGAATTGTATATCATCCACTTACTTTTCAATAATTATAAGAACTTACATTAGAAAAATTTTGTCATGTATAAGTAGCCCAAACTATTTCACTTAATTCTATTCACCAAGAAGGAACAGCAAAATCATTAGCAACAATTGATCAATCTCAACATGTTAAACTTGAAGTAGATGCTATTTTTGCGTAACATCAAGTAGGTTCATTGTCAGCATTATCATTATTTGCAACAATAGTCCAACCTCATCAATCTATTGTCATATTACAATATACTTTAAAAGCAGCACTTGCATTAGGTTTTATCCAATAAACTCAATCTACAAAGTCAGTTCAATTATATGGTCATCACTCAATTTTGAAATTAGGACTTGTACTTGTTATCAAATCATTACAGCTCTTAGGATAGTTTTCAACTCATTGATTCAAGAAAGCATATCCAGCAGCACTGCTTCCAGTCCAAGAATATATTTGCTTGCAATGAGAATCATCATAATAATATCAATCATTACATTTGAAAGTACACTCTCAAGGAGATTGATTGTAACTATACTCTGCTCAAGATTTCACAACACCATTCAACACTGCATTCACAGGCAAAGTTCCATCACAT
>JAZHDC010000125.1:0-3630 GCA_036541305.1 Candidatus Absconditabacteria bacterium | reverse complement strand
TCATTCAATAAAATTCAAGCATCAACAATATTCAAATCATCATCTATTATTGCGTATCAAAGTTTTCTTACTCAAGGATCAATTCATAAATAATACATTATATTAAAATATTCAAATAAAATATATATACTTATAATATTTTTCTTTTCAATAAAAAAAACAATTTCATAAAGAAATTGTTTAGTAAAATTAATTATTCCATTACAAAGAACTCTAAAATATCTTCATCTTCAATTTTTTTATCAGCTTTCAATTTCATTCAACATTCATATCATTCATTCACTTCATTTACATTATCCTGATCTCTTTTTAGAGACATTATTCTTCATCATCATATCAACTCCTCTCATCTAAATGTTCTGAATAATGCTCAATTTGTAATCTTTCATTCCAATACTCTTCATCAAAGTATAATTTCCTTTCATTTTTTGAAGAATATTCCAAGAACTTTTAGTTTACCTATTACAACTTCTTTTTCTTCGATTTTTACCAATCATTTAGCTAATCTGTCAACATAATCGAGAATTTCATAAATAATACTAAAATTCTTCATAACTACTGTTTTTTGATCTGCACTCTTCTTCATTGCATTTGTGTATGGAACTCCAAATCAAATTACAAAAGAATCAGAAGCTTGTGCTAGTATTAGGTCAGAATCGGTGATCGATCATACATCTGCATGTACAATTTTGATCTCAATATTTTCAGGCAACTCTACTTTGGAAATAGAATATTTCAATGCTTCCAAGCTACCAAAACTATCTCATTTTAGTATTAATTTTAACATTACATTTTCTCATTGAGAAATCTTTTCCAACATACTTTGTAATCATCAAATTGTGTCTCACTTAACATCTTTTGATTTAATTAGACTTACTTTCGCACTTGCTTCTTTCTCAGTTTTCATTACTTCTGTAACTCTTCAAGGTTCTGGCAATGACTGAATTCACAATATTAGAACTGGATCTCAAGCATAAGCTGTTTTTATATCTGCTCATTTCCAATCAACCATTTTTCTAACTTTTCAATATGTATTATGAATAACAACTACATCTCAAAGTGACATTTTTCAAGACATCAGTATAAGTGAAGTAGTTACTCATTTTTTAGTATCTTTATGAGCTTCCAAAACTACTCAAACTCAAAGTCTATCTGGATTATATTTTAGTTCTAGTATTTCTGACTGTAATAGAATATTTTCCATCAATGTTTCTACTCATTCTCAAGTTACTGCAGAAATCATTACAATTGGTATATCTCCTCACCATTCTTCTGGGATAAGCTCATGTTCTGCCAATTGTGATTTTATCATATCAATATTTGAAGAAGGCTTATCAATTTTTGTTATTGCAACAACTATTGGTACTCATGCATCTTTGGCATGATTAATAGCTTCAATAGTTTGTTGTTTTACTCAATCATCTGCTGCTACTACTATTACTACAATATCAGTAATCTTAGCTCACCTAGCTCTCAAAGAAGTAAACAATTCATGTCAAGGAGTATCAATAAAGGTTATTTTCTTTCCAGAATGAACTATTTGTGATCATCAAATAGACTGTGTAATTCATCAACTTTCAGAATTAACAATTGATGTTTGTCTCAAATAATCAAGTAGTGTTGTTTTTCAATGATCAACATGTCACATTATTGTAACTATTGGTGGTCTTTCCACTAAGTTTTCAGATAGTTTATCTTGATCCATTATTACTTGTAAATTACCAGAAATAATATCATCAATTGAAACATCTGCTTCTGCTCTTTTGACTTCAACATCAAACTCTACTCAAATCAAGCTTGCAGTATCAAAATCTATTGAAGCAGTAGCTGGTAAAATTATTTTATTCTTTAGTAATTTCTTCATTACCTCTCATAAATTAACTCACATTTTCTCTGAAAATTCTTTAATAGAAATTTTATCTGGTATAGTTATTAATGTTTTCTTTTTTAAAGTACTAGAAGTCTTTGCTTCTGAAGGCACTTTATCAACTTTGCGGACATTACTAGTAGATGATGGACTTTGTCTAATATTTCTTCAAGCATCTTTATTTTGGAAGCTACGGTTTGTATTTGATTTTGGTCATCAAAAACTCTTAGACCTACCCTGATATCAACTTGCTGATCTATTTTGACCTTGTAAATTTCAAGTTGTGGATCTATTTTGGAAATTTGTTGTAGATTTTGTTGTAGGTGTTCTATTTGATTGTGTATTTTGTTGATATGTAGAAGGTCATTGTGATGAAGTAGTTTTTTTATAATTACTTGTTGACTGCTTATTTCATTGGTATTTCTTTCAGTCCGCTGAATTTGCAGGTCTAGGTCTATTGTTAGTAGTATTGGTTCTTACAAATGGTTTGCTTTGTCAAATAGATGATTTCTTTTCTTGAGTTTGTATAAGATTTGGAGAAACTACTTTTGTATTATTTTCTTCTTCAATTTTATTTTCACGCCAAGTTCATTGCTCTATACTGATTCATTTATTATTTGACTGTTTTGTATAGGGTTTGTTTGATTTATTTTTTCACTTAACAAAAGCTTTGTTTGTAGATTTATTATCTCAAACTTCTTTCTTAAAATTTGTTGATTTTTGAGCAGGTTTATCAACTGTCAAATCATTTGAAGAAGGTTTTTTGATATCAAAAATATCACTAATTTTTTCTACCTCAATTCAATAATCTACTGTTTCTTCAACTTCTTGCGTTTCTTGTACAACAAAAAAATCAGATAGAAAACCATTATCTTCTCATGCTAACTCATCTTGTGTATATAACTTTTTCTCTTCTCACATATATTTAAATTAATTAAATCAAAAAATATCAAATAGATATTGCTTATCTTTATAAGGTTTTTAATATAAAAATCAATTGTATTTACGTATAATTTATCAAATTAAATGTAAATTAGGTCATCAATTAAAACTGTTCCTTAAAATATTCAATATTTCAATTAATAAAATGTTTCCATGCGTCTTTTGGATCTGTAATATTTAATATTTGATTATTTATATTAGAAACATCTTCTCATGTTAAATTTGAACTTTCAATTTCATTATTATTACTTAGTGGCAAAAACTGGAATTTAACAATTTGTTCTCACTCCATAGTAATTCATTTTTCATGAGACTTGAAATATTTTGCATAATCAGATTGTAAATACTTCATATAAAAGTTTTTATTATATGAATCTTTTTCTAATTCAGTTTTTGTGCTTATTTTAACCTCGTCAATATATTTATCTTGTTCTGAAACATTTAATAATCTCTTAATCAAAAATACAAAAAAGATTAATGTAATTACTAGAATAACATATCTGGAAACTCTTGTATATTTCGTAATTCTATATTGATTCATTATTAAAACAAAATCCAAGAATAAAGGTCATTAAGTACATATAATCACAATCATAACATCAACAATCATACTATCAAATGAATTAAGTTGATATTATCATTTTTCAATCTATTTAATTGGTCAATGTTTTTGAATCACATTCAAACTATTATCAATATTACTACCATCGGCAGAATAAAAACAATGTTATATATCAATAAATATATTAATCACCAATTAGTAATCTGTGATGAATTTGATGCTAAATATCACAATATAGTAATATAAGGTCAAGAAGTAC
>JAZHDC010000124.1:0-3618 GCA_036541305.1 Candidatus Absconditabacteria bacterium | reverse complement strand
TTTTGTATAGCTTGTAGTATGCCATTGATTAAAAAGGAAGATTTTTGGAATGAAGATGAAACTACCAATAGTTGTACTCATTGCACAAACGAGGATTGAACTATAAAATCTTGAGAAGAAATTTTTAGATGATGAGTAGATTTTTTTGTTTGAGCTACTTGAGTTTCACAAGATTTAGCTGAAAAGTTAGTTCGTAAAAATATGAATCAGTTAGATTATTGGAAATGAAAAAATGAACCGTGCTTGTTTGGCGAAGAAGCTACTGATATAGAATTTGCACAAGCAATGGAAAAATTAGCATAAAAAACTTTTCAAAATATTTGTAATTGATTTAAATAAAATAATCTTTATATTTAAAAGAAATCTTTTTAGATTGTTAGAAAAATGAATGATTGATAATATATTTTTGTTTAAGCAAAAATCGCAAGATTTTATAGTTGAAGAACAACTTCCTTTCAAGTTGTCAGGAAAATGAGATGCATTTTTTGTATATTTTGAAAAAAGAAATCTAAATACTATGGATATTATAGATTTTTTGTGTAAGGAGTTTGGATTTTCTAGGCTGACTTTGTGAATTGCAGGGTTAAAGGATAAAAAGGCAATTACAAGACAACGGATTAGTATATATAAAAGCGCACTTAGTAGAATTGGAGGACATATTGTCTTTATGAATACATTAGCAGAAAAAGTAAGAATTATCAAATATGACTGGCACGATAAGCCAATAGGTATGACGACTCCCATCAATAATGTGTTTTATATTAGATTGAGAGCTACTAAGAAGCTTTGAGTTCAAGACAAAAAAGATACTTACGAGTATTTGAAAGATTTGGCAAGCAGATGATTTCCTAATTTTTATGGAGACCAAAGATTCTGAATTGAGTGAAAAAACTGGAAACAATGAAGAGATATTATTAGTGGTAAATTAGCATTGAAAGACAAAAAAGAAATTGGGTTCAAACTACAAGCATATGCAAGCAAACTTTTCAATTTGTATATTACTAGTAGAGAGAAACAAGATTATAGAATGCTTGACGGAGATGTGTTGGAAATACATACTGATGGAAAGAAAGAGTATTGAATTTATCACAAAGACAAAAATACAGTAAGTGTAATAGATTTGTACGAACTGGAATGAACAAATAGTAAAGATGTTTTCTTTTATCCAAAGAATTTCATTAGAGAAATTCCATACGTTAGGTCAAAAATGCTAGTTACATGACCAGTTTTGGGATATAACTTGTTGATGTGACCAAAATGATCAGAGTCAGAAAAAAATGAAATATGATTTTTGGATTATCACAGTAATTGTGAAAAGCATATGCAAGTAATGAAAGCAAATAAAATATTTGGTTTGAGAAGACCTTTGTGGGTATATTTAAGCGATGTTGAGTTTAGATTCCAAGAAGATGATGTTTTATTACAGTTTGCATTGCCTTCTGGATCTTATGCTAGTGTTTTTATTGACAAGATTTTGGATAAGTTAGTAGAAAGAAAAACAGAAAAATAGAAAAAAGATACATTTTGTATCATAATTTTATCAAGAATATAAATAATTTATAATTAGGATTTTTTTGGATCTTCTTCTCGTAAATCCCCAAGTCTTACTCATTGGATTCAAGCTAAAGCTCAATTTAGGTTAAATTCATTTGGTTTAGAAGAGTTTTCAACTCATAATTTTTTTCACAAATTTTCTAATCATTGAGTAGTATTTAGATGCATTTTGTCTTTGAGAGCATTTAATTGTTCGCTATTTCATTCTTCAATTTTTCAAGGCTCTAGTTGTTCCTTTCATTCCAATGGTGTATTTTGTTCAAAACTCATTGTTTTTTTGCATAATTTGTAAATATGATTATTATATATTTAATTTTTATAAAATCAACTTTTTATATATATTTATTTGTATCAACTTATGAATAATAAAACTGAGACAAAATTATCATCAAATAGCTTTTCATTACTAAATCGTTTACAGTGACAAGTTCAATGGACTGGGGAAGAAACTTTAAAGCTTTTTACCATGGGTTCATTAGATTTATTAGCTTTTTATGAATCACTTTTTCAAGATTTTGTGGAAACAAAAAATATGGATTTATTGAAAAAATTAATAATTATCTCAGATAGTATTTTGGATATAAAAGATGAAAAAATATCTAATTCTATAAAAGTATTTATAGTAAAGCAGTTGTATGAAATAGCCAATAATATACAAGATTTACCCATTATATTTAGGTCTATAGTTTGACAAAATCTATTAGAGCTAATATATCAAGTATGAGATTATACGTATTTTCAGAATTTACAAACTGACATATCAAATTTTGTAAAAGAATTACTTACTACTGAGAAATGACAAATAAGTGAGGTAGAAGCTGACTTGTTACTTTGATATACAGTTACAATAGTATCTAATTATAGTAAATTAGTGAGTGTGGCTTGAGATGACTCTTTTATTCAAATTCATTACAAGAAGATAATACAATTGCTTAATAATAATGATAATTTAGCAAATAAAAGATATTTGTTGTTTATAGGATTGGATACTTTAAATTATTATATTGATGAGTTAAGACTAAAATTGGAAACTAATTGAAAAATTGATAAAAATTTGATGAAAACCATTAATTCAATTAAAGCTACTTTAGAGAATAAATTAGTATTATTGAAAAATAGTTATTATTTCAAAATTCAGTTGAGATTTTGTAACTTCAAATTGTCTGTAATCAATAATAATAATTATTGAGAAAAAGATTTAAAAAACCTGGAAGTTGATCTTAAAAATTTTCTAAAATGAAAAACATATGAAGCAGAGCTTTTATCAAGTTTTGAATATTATAAAACCTTATCTAGAATTTTGTCTATCAAAAATATTCCAGAAAAATCTAAAATGAGATGACAGATTATTGATGAGTCTGAAAGTACTTTAATTGATTTATATAAAAAATCTTTTGAAAGTAACAGTACAGCATTACAAATTCAAGTGTTGACCAAATTAATTGCTTTGGAGAATAATAAAGAAAAGAAAAAAGAACTTTTTTATAGTTTATGGGAAGTGGCAAAAACTAATTTGTGAGAAGGATTTGTAAATTCAAAATATTTGTATTTGATACTTAGAACAGCAAGGAATAATTTTATGTTAAATGATTTTTTTGAGGATGAATCATTATCCTTTGGTGAAATTGACATTAATGAAAAAATTAGTGATTATTGATTGCTTTGAATCATATCTAATGCTTTTCAAGTAAAACAAAGAGAAAAAACTATTGAAATGCTTAGAAAACTATTGGAAGTAAAAGATTCTAATTTTCAAAGTAACGATAAGTTTAATATTAATATATGGTGAAATGCTCATTTATCTGAAAGTAAGAAGAACGAAATAAAAAATTATTTGAATGAAATGTATATAATTAATCCTCATTTAAGATTTACTGTAATTAGTATCAAAACAATTAATAAAATATTTAATATAAAATTCAATGAACAAGAAAAAGAAATGTTGAAATCTTATGATTTTTCATTATTAAATAATGAATATACAAAAATAGAACTTTGAATAAAAGGTCGTTTGAATTGATTTGATTCTAATACTTTATTGTGAAAAAAGCTATATATTCAATG
>JAZHDC010000123.1:0-3678 GCA_036541305.1 Candidatus Absconditabacteria bacterium | reverse complement strand
TGGCCATTGCCCTTTGGTATTTTGTTGGCGGCGATGACACCGTGGATAAAAGCGTTGAAGTAGTTTGTTCTTGATTGCTACTATCTGCTGATTTTTCAACAATCTCCATATTTTTGATAAAGTCGAATATTTCGTCTACTTTTTTATCATCTACTCAAGTGAAATTAGATTTTATATATTCTTTGGCTTTGGATTCTGAAAGTTTGGCAATAGATCAAGAGATATCATCTAAATCTACTTGATATTTTTCTTCTATCATAGTTTTGTGAGATTCCACAAGTTCATTCAATGCAGAATCTTGATAGATTTTATTGGTTTGGTTCAATGCTTCATTAGTATAAACATTTACATATGTTCTAAACTGACCTACATCAATCCATCCAAAATAAAGTGCAGCATTTACAAAAAGTGAAATATATAACAATACTTGTACAATCATGCAAAAAATTCAATTCATTTTATAATATAATATTCTAAATTAGATTTTATAAATACATATTTACTAATATATTTCAAGTTATTTTTAATTATTAGCTTTTCATCTATAAGAAGTCCATATTAGATATGCTCAGATAACTACAAATCATATCATCATATATTGAGTTTTGGTAAGAATTCAAATAAATTCACTTGGTCAATACTCTCTCAAAAATTCTACTAAGAATCTTACTATTCCATACATTACCAAGAATATTCAAGAAATAATTCAAGGATTTTTGTATCCTGACTTTACTTGTTTCCAGAATACTATTTGTAATACTACTAAGATCAAAAATCACTCACCAAATGACTCTATAAAATTAGTATTTACTCTCATTTGTAAGTCAACTTTTTCGTAAACATGAAACAAATTCAATGCCACCAATTTTAACCCAAACCGTCAGTCGATTAGAATAGGAAGCTGTTCCACAGGCTTTCCCACAAGCTCTTGGTTGAGGAAGTTTCAAATCCTTCCCAGCATTATCCCAAAAGGTACAAAACTCACAATCAAATCCATCAAAACTTTGTAGTCTTTGAACTGGAATTTGTAGTTTCTTGTTAGCAAATAAACTGCTAAAACCACTCACACTACTCCGCCAAAAAAACCCATTCATCACTGCCAAATAGCAAATATATCCAAAGGATTAGCCAAATAATGAGTTGGATTGTAAATAAGCACATAAGCAAGTCTTCATCCAACTAAAACTCACAAGAATATCATCAAAACCAAGTCGTCTAGCTTCTCTTTCAAAAAACTACTAACTTTATCATGCATTGCTAATATTTGATTTTTCCCAATATAATACAAAAACAAATAACCTAACAAAAATGACACAAAATAAAAAACTCAATACCAATATATTTTTAAAAATCATATTTCCAAAGCAACCATAATATTTTATTAGTAGTAAATTAATTTTTAATATTATTGATAGGCAATACATAAGAAGTCATATTTCAAGTATAAGCATCTTTGTAATCAAAAATTATTCCAGGAACAAAATACACTACTCCTTCAACATAAACTTTTGTATATATAACTCTTGGATTAGACAATTTCACAGAATTATCATTATCATTTTTCAAATCCTTTGTTATTTGAGATAACTCCACAAAATTATTATTTGATATTTTTGTAATTTCTTTGAAGTTGATATTGAAAGCTCTAATTACTGATCATTTGATTCTATCAATCTCTAGCTTGATTCAATATGTTTCTCACCAACTTTCATATACTCCTATACCACCCAAAATCAACGGATATGTAAATGCACGAATATTTCAATAAGATCAAACATCTAACAAACCACCTGTTCAATAATCACTAAGATTTATTCCAAATTTGTTTACAAATTCCCTGGCAATTTTTTCTATAGAATTACTGTCAACTTTAGAATTGATACCAAAACTGTTGTCAGTATATCTATTAGCCATTTCCAAGTTAGAAATATTAATCTCTCAACTTTCAAAATTTACTGAAACATCGTAACTTTCATTGATTTTGATTCTATAAGACATTGACCTTATCTTGGAATCATCAATATTTCACAAATTCAATCAAGTAAAACTAATATTTTGGAACATATTATCAATATTGTAATTGATTCATTCGTTTCACTGAATCTTGTAACTATTCAACTTTACAGCCTTATTGTACAAATCTCACAAATCTCAATCATAGGCAAAACCTCAATTTTGTTCTCATGGGAAGCCATCATATCCTCATCATAATCACATTTTCATTGTTGGTTCACTATCATCAGCTAAACTGGAATCTTGCAAAGACATATCACTAGCAAATAATTGAGGAGAAGACTCTACTAATTCATCAGCATCATCTAAAGAACGAGAACTTATAGTTCATTCTAATGATTCTGGAGAAGTTTGAGAAAGATCGGTTGCATTATCTGGTGCTTGTTGTTTGGCTATCTCCTTGTTTCATAACTGCTCGGTTTGTGACTGCATCTTGGTAGTAATTTTTTCATTTGTGATATTTTCAAACTCTTTGGATTCTTCAATATCTAATGCTATCATATCGAGCTCATTGCTTTTTCTTTCCTCATCACTAATTGAGTCTCAATCTGTCAAGGTACTACTTAAAGAAATATCATTGCTTTTATCAGAGTAAGATTTATTGAATTGGACTTCACTATCTTTTTGTTGTATGATTTCCAAATTCAATACTGAAAAAATACCAAAAAGCATCATTAATGAGAAAAATGCTCATGAAAAAAATCGTTTGGTAATAAAATACAAGGTATATTTAGTTTTTTTCTCTACTGTATTTGATTTTTGAAATTGAATTTTATTTAATAGTTGTTTTTTTAGTCTTTGTTCAAACTCTTGAGTAAATTCTGTATCTGGCTTCATTTTTTCCAACATCAAAACATATTCTTGTAACTTATCATCATGTTGCTCAAGACTGGGATCTAATTTATATAAATCATCTAATATTTTTTTTACTTTATCTTTCATGTTATTTTTATTTAGATAATAACTACTATCTACTTAAAATAAAAACTATTACTCATATTACTCCAAACTTTTCAATTACTTTTGCCAAACTTCTTGAGAATATTACTTTACAGTTACTTACAGATTTACCTGTAATTGTAGAGATTTCATCGTAAGAAAGCTGATCCCAAATTCTCATCACAAAGATTTCTTTTTTATCTTCTCACAATGTATCCAAGAATTTTAGTACTTCATTTAGCTTGTGGCGATTGTCTAGATTTCATACAATATTTGTATCTTCTCATCTATCTTCCAACCAATCATAAGCTTTTTCTTTACTATTTTTGCGATAATGATCAATTACATTGTTGCTAGCTATCATGTAAAGCCAAGAAGAGAACTTTGTGTTTTTGGACAAATCAAAGGATTTTATATTATCAAAGGCTTTCATAAATGTTTCTGAAGTAATATCCTCAGCATCATTTTTGTTTCACACTTTGTAATAAATATAATTGTAAATTTTTTGAATATAAAAATCATACAATTTTACAAAATCATCTTCATATCATTGCTGTATTCTAATAATCACGCGTTCTTCGTCCAAAACCATCCAGAAGGAATTACTTATAAATATTCTATCCTTCACATTATATTACGGAAGGAACAAAAAAAAGTTACAAAATATTACACAAATAAAACTCAAAATCAATAAGAAATTAATTGCTTCGCAATAGCAACATTGCT
>JAZHDC010000122.1:0-3689 GCA_036541305.1 Candidatus Absconditabacteria bacterium | reverse complement strand
TATAATGTATTACTAATCATTTTTGTAAAATATTTATATCAGAAATTTGTTTTGCGTCTTTTGATTTATCAAGCCAATGTGTTAACACCAAAAATGCAGATACTCATAGTACTGCAATAATCGCTATTACAATAATCAACTCTATTAGTGTAAATGATTTTAAGAATTTTTTTAGTTTTCTTGCCATTTTGCTTATATAAAAAAATAATTCGATTTAAAGTATAATCAATAAATTCCAAATATCAAATATAAATCTGTTAAATAAAAAACATATTAAGTGCAGTTTTGTAAATAAACAAAAACAAACATAATTTAATATCAATACAAAATAAGATGTCAAAAAAAACAATATAAAAAAACTACCAGTATTATCTGGTAGCTTCAATTTATTGTGCTAATAGTTGTTCAATCAATTCAGGTTCAATTTTATCATAAATATATCTTTCTATAGGACGAGCTCAATACTGAGGATCGTATATTTCATCGATAATTTTGGATATTTGAGTCTTAGTGAAAGCTGTAAGTTTTACCGTATCTTTTACTTTCCATTGATCTACAAACTCTTTGTACTTGTATTTGAAGATATCTGTAAGAATTTCCTTGGACAAAGGTCTAAAAATAACAGTATTATCAAGTCTATTCATAAGTTCAGGAGTAAGATAATCTTTTACCTTTTCCATAATCTTATCTTTGATGAATGCAAAGTTCTCATCTCAAGACTTGTTCACATCAGTAGTATCAAATCATATTTTAGGAATTTTTTTACCAAACTCCTCTGATCAAATATTGGAAGTAAGTATAATAATTGTGTTTTTGAAATCAATCCATCTTCATTTGTTGTCTTTTAGATGTCATTCGTCCATTACTTGAAGCAAAATATTCAAAACTTCTGGTGATGCTTTTTCTATTTCATCAAACAATACTACACTATAAGGTTTTCTTCTAACCGCCTCTGTAAGTACTCATCCTTCGTCATAACCAACATAACCAGGAGCTGATCCAATCAATTTAGATGAAGAATGTTTTTCCATAAATTCAGACATATCCACTCTAATAAGAGATTTCTCATCTCCAAAATACTCTTTTGCTAAAATTTTAGCTAAAAATGTTTTACCCACTCAAGATGGTCACAAAAATAAGAAAGATGAAATTGGCTTGGTTCTATTTACTACTGACAACCTATTTCTTCTTATTGCTTTTACTACTGCATTTACAGCTTCATCTTGACCAAAAACCTTAGATTGGATAGTTTCATCTAATACTCTTAGTTTTTGTGTTTCAGATTCATTTACTTTATCTACTGGAACTCATAGCTTTTCTGCTAATACTCATCCAATATCATTGTAAGATACTACTGGTCTAAGATATTTTGGCAACACATTCTTTGCTTTCATAGATTTCATAGATGTTTTTACTTTTTCTTCTTTTTCCTTTAGCTCAGCTGCTGCAAAATAATCTTGATTCAATATTGCTGTTTCTATTCTAGTATGTATCAATGTAAGCTCTTTTTCAAGGTCAGAATATTCATCATTGTTTTTCAATTTTTCAATAAGAGTAGACTTTCTAGCACAAGCTTCATCAATAAGATCAAATGCCTTATCTGGCAAGTGCTTATTCATAAGATATCTAATACTCAAATCTATTGCTCAATCTATAGCTTCATCTGAAATTACAACTCAATGAAACTCTTCAAATCTCTCTCTAACTCATGAAAGTATTTCTTTGGAGTCTTCTCTAGTAGATTCTTCTACAATTACTTCTTGGAATCTTCTTTTCAATGCTGGATCTTTTTCGATGTGCTTTTGGTACTCATCAAATGTAGTTGCACCTATTAACTGAATCTTTCATCTAGATAATAATGGTTTTAGCATATTGGCAGCATCTGCGCTTCATTCTGCATTTCATGCTCCAATAATAGTATGTAACTCATCAATAAACATTATAATATTGTTGGTAGAGTCAGCAGCTTCGTCTAGAATTGCTTTCAATCTTGCCTCGAACTCTCATCTATACTTAGTTCATGCTAGTAGCGATCCCATATCTAATACGAATAATCTTTTATTTTTCAACTTATCTGGAACTTCTCCATTTGCAATTCTAATTGCTAATCATTCAACAATGGCTGTCTTCCCTACTCAAGCTTCTCAGATCAATAATGGATTATTCTTTGTCTTTCTCAATAATGTATATATTAATTGTTGGATTTCTTTGTATCTTCATATTACTGGATCTAATTCATCATTTTTTGCATCTTGAGTCAAATCACTTCCAAAATGCTCTATTGTAAGTTTCTTTACATCAGTTTTCAAATCTGTATTTATTTGTGTGTCTGAATTAGCGCTTCATTCTACCAGCTCTGAATCTGGTCACGAATATATTTCTTCTATCTCGCCAACAACTTGGTCGTCGTCATATTCACCAACATCTAAATCATCTATTTTAATAAACATTTCTATTCAACCATCTCACATTCAAAGATTAGCAACTGCATCTTGCAAAATTTTGAACAAATTAATCGTTCATACTTTGATCAACTTCTTGTTAGTAGCTAATTTGAATATTTTATCTTTTACTTCCAAAACATCAATATCATTATTTTCAAAATACTCAATTACAGGTTTTGGTAAATTTGAAAATGACATATATAAAAGTGATAAAAAATCTAACTTTTTCAATCAAAATTTTTGGAAATCTTTCAAAGATTCAAATAAATGACTATCTAATTGAGCTTTTGATTTTTCTTTTTTACTCAAACTCTTTGGATTGAATTGATAGTTTTCACTAAAATAATCTTTAACAATTAGTTTATCGTCAATTCAAATATACTTCCAAAATAAATTAGAAAACTTATGGTTTTCCAAATAATAATAAACTCATCCTAATAACTCTACTGATTGAATAATTTCTTGGTTACGAGAAACACTCAAAAAACCAGCAAATGACAATGCCTCTATGTAATCTCTCGTATAATTATACTTAATCTGCATTTTTAATAACTTATATTTTGTAAAACTATTTTTTCTTTATCAAATCTTTTTTCATTTGGTTTATTCAACCTCACAAAAAACTTAGTATTGATTTGACTTTTCACTTTAATTTATCTCAAAATTTCTTTCCTTTGGGAGACATTGAATATCATCAAAATCATAATATTGCCGATCCCAATACTGCTCAGATAATCCATTTATTAACTTTCTTCTCGAACATATTTTTCATCGTGTCACCTAAATCTATAAAGTGCTATCCATTTATAATTATTTGTTTGGATTTTGCAATGAAATATTACACAAAATTAATCCATAATCAAGAAGAAAGACCAACATTATTTAAGAGCTTTGTTTTTGCTGATTTGTGACTAATTTGCTAATTACTTGAGTGAAAATCGATCTAGTTTTTGGTCCAAAATATCATTTTACTGCAGGATCTGCTACTCAGTCCAAAATATTATATTCTAGCTGGAATTGATATACTCAGTCAGTAGTGTTTTTATCGTATATTCAAGTTACCTTTCAGTCATAAAATCACATTTGTTTCAAATGATTTTGTAATATTTTTATATCTTCGCATTCTTCTCACAATGAAAATCATCTTGCAAAATTTATTGATGATGCTATCTCCTTTTGTGCTAATTTATTTCATTGAGAGTCTGACTTCAAAACTGCTAAATCTTTGTTTTCATCTTTGTCGTT
>JAZHDC010000121.1:0-3691 GCA_036541305.1 Candidatus Absconditabacteria bacterium | reverse complement strand
AAGTACTTAAGTGAACTTTTTTGTATGAACAAAGTTGCAAAGATTATCTATTGAAAAATCCTAATTTGAAGTGAGTAGATTCTCCACAAACTATTCATCCTCTTCATTACAATTGAGAGCCATTTGATGTGTTTTGTGATATGACAACAGAATGATGATGATGGACTGTAGCTACTATGATTGCAGACCCAAAAACAAAGAACATATTCAATACTAGTAATACAGAAAAAATTTTAAGTCTAAAAGATAATATTTCAAGTAAATGAAAGATCAACAATATTTGGACTGACAACAAGGATAAAGATATAATGATAAAATGTTTTACGACCAATCTTTTGTTTAGAGAGTATGAAAAACCATTTATAATTTTCTCCTTTACTCAAAAGGACCTTATCAATTTGGTAAAAGAAGATATTGCTTGAACTACATTTTCTTCAAAAAAACTAAATGCATCTTACGATGGGAAAAGATATTTATTACAAGATGAATTTGGATGAAGTAGTGTTACTACTACAATGAGAATACAAACAATAAATAATGAAAATATGTACTATCATAATAAATGAGAGTTTCTAAAATGTAGAACTCAGCTTTGAAAAAAATCTATTTGTCACGATAATGATATATTGCAATTTAGTGAAAAAAACTATTGTATTACAGCTATCAGATAGTTAGTTTAATTTGAATATTCTCAAAATATCGTCTTTTCATTTGTAAACTATAGGATAGAAATCTGCTATATAATTGTATATGTTTTTGTTTCCAATAGTATGTCATCTTTGTCAATTATAATCTGCAGAACTAATATAGTATATGTTTTTGGTTTTATTATTTTCTATAATATCTAGTAAGTCTCATCTTGACTGAATGAATCTAGGTCATCATTTGTACAAGTATCGTGATCCGTCTTTTTCGTATAGTTTTTGGTAGTGGTATGCTTGCAAATATGAAATTGGATCATACTTGGAAATTAGGTATTCAGGGGATGGAAAATCATTTATCACAAGATTTACTTCTTGTATCCAATAATCATAAATAAAAATATCTCAAGCTTTGTAGTTTGATTGAATATAAGAAACAAAAGTTTTGTCATCAGGGTAGTAGCTTTCTCAAGGTACAGTTACAATATGCTCTGGCAAATTTATTGTTGTTCCATAAGTAATATTTTTGTAATTGTATATATTCAATGTACTAGTCAACACAAAAATCCCAAATAATAAGTAATATCTCCATCAATATTTTACAAAATCAAAAAATCCAATTCCAGCAATTATAGTAAACAAGCTAAATATCCACCATGAATATCTTGGATAGTGCTCAATCTTGTACAAACTCATTACCATAATAGAAAACAAACAAAATCCAATTAATGGATACAATTTTGAGTCGTCTTTTTGGATGGTTTTGATAATTCCAAGTAATGAAAAGATAAAAACAAACGGCAAATAGTCTATAAGTAATTTTGGAAAGTACCAATTTTGTCATTGAATTTTCCCAATTATATTGGTAAATATATTTCACATATAGCTTCAAAGATTATTATTTCCTATTATGTCAAAATATGAAAGATAGTTACTATCAAAGTACAAAATCTTAGGAATAGACAAAAACAAATACATAAAAATCCCTATTCATAGTCCAGTTAACAAACTTACATAAAGTTTACTTTTCCTTCTAAACAAGATGAAATCCAATACAAAATATGCTAAAAGTAATCAAAGTTCATGACTCAAAATTGCTAGTAATCAACTTACAAAAATCATAATCAAATTGCTTTTGGTTCTGTTGTTCATAATGGAATAGTTTGTATAATAATACAAAAACATTACTACAAAAGTTAACATCATAATATACATTCTTGCTAAGTTACTCATTACTACCAAATAATCTCCCAAACTTAGCAAAATTATGACCAGTAAAATTACTATTCTGTTTAATTTGATCAAAGACAAGTATTTGTAAACAAAAATTATAAATACTGTAAACAAGACTATTCAGGGCAATCTTACAAGCATTTCACTTGCTCATCCAAACATTGTAAACAAGGATACAAAATAATGATAAGGTAAACCTCTAATATAGCAACTATCAGATCATTGAATACATGGAAGTCATGAGTTGTTGATGAAGTAAGAGTACAAAGCAGTAAATCATTCATCATTTGAAAATCCAAGAGCATCTATATTGTAAATCCTGATTCCCACTCAAATAACAATTATTAGTGCAATTAGATAAACAAAATATTTTCATAAAAAGTTGTTCTCTTTTTCAGTATTTTTGATTCCATAATCTAATTTTAGCAGTATAATTCACAAAATCAATCACAATACTATGAAAAAATAATATAGATTATTGTATAGCCAATCTAAAATACTATTGTGAAATGAGCTTGCCAAGCTAATACTTCAGTACAGATTTAGTATCAAAATCAATCCCATCACCCCAAAAAACAAATAGTCTATAATTTTCTTCATTACTTAATAATGTATCTAAATGCTTATTTATAACAAACATATTTCCATATGCAAGATAAAATATTGGATTTGTAAAAATACATAAATGAGAACCTAATCAGGGCAGTGTTTTTATCACTCTTGCCAGCCACTCCCAAAAGTGCAAATCACAAAGTAGGAAATCAGTGTAATCAATTTTCAAAATATATTGTAAAATAAAGTTGAAAATCAAAATTCAATTTGTATAATTAGAATTAATTTAGTATATAAGCAAAATAATAATGGTAAAATTTGTCCAATCTATAATGAAAACGTTTGTTCTAAGTTTGGTGTTTTTTGGTACATGACTAATGTTGTTTCACATCGCCAAATGATGGACCTGAACAGACTGACTAACAGCTCAAGATCAAGACACACTTACTGCTGAAAAATGGAATGCATTGAATGCAAAAGTGGAAAGTATGAGTAGTTCAAATTGATGATGGGAAGAGGTGAGTTTATCAGATACTGCTGATTTTAGTACTTGATGTGAACGGAAAATAAATAGGCAAGATATAGTTCAGATGCACATTGCTAATACAATAAGTACAACGAAAACATTTTTTATACTTGATAACAGTAATAATTGGTATTATGTTTACAGTAATTCAAAAAATCTATTTAGATATGAATGAAATACTACAACACGGCCTATAAATAAGATATGGAAAAGGTGTAATTAATAAAATATTACTTTAAATTAAATTTTTCATACTCAATAAGCAAAGATTTCCAAGAATTGTATAATTATTATAATTCAGATTTTTTGCTTTGGTAAAAGTAATAACGTTTGGAACGATTATTAAGTTGGGAACGAAAATTTTCGTTCCCTTCGGTGTTAACCGAATAATGTTTTTCATTCCCAACCTCATGATAATGCGTTGAATTTCTTTTAAATGTATTTTATTCTCATTTCATAGGATTATCAATAATGTATTGTCTTATTATTTCCAATTGTTCATCGTTTCTAATAATGACATCATAAAAGGATTTTTGCCATCAAAATCAATTATCATTATGATTATATTTAATTTCTTTTGTACATCATATTTTGAATCATTTTATTATATTTGATAAATTTGTTTTATGATTGGGATTATTATTATTATTATTATTATTATTTGGTTGGGATCAATTATTATGTAGGGAACGAAAATTTTCGTTCCCTACGGTGTTAACCGAATTACAATTTTCGTTCC
>JAZHDC010000120.1:0-3703 GCA_036541305.1 Candidatus Absconditabacteria bacterium | reverse complement strand
AATCTCATATTGCTCTCACCACAATATACTCAGGCAAATATGCATCATCTTTGGGATGAACTTCTATTATTTGGAGAGATGAAGAAATTTGATCTAAAATAGATAAATCCGTAGACTCATCTTGCAAATCCTCAACAGCTCAAAAGCAAAATGCAGACAATATTACTCAAACCGTTAACAAAAAAATCTTTTTTAAATAATTCATTGTATAAAATTAATTATAAATGAAATATTTTTATAGATAATAAACAAGAAAAAAATTGACAAACTCAGGAAATTATTCTAAAATAGAACTAACTATTATTTTCTTAGTTTGATTGAATGAAGGAGTAAGATGAGATTCCATTCTAAAATTAGTGTGTTGTAATAATCACTTTGTCAAATTATCTTCAAGATTATCATTTTGTTCTACTAGCAAGTCTTTGTATTCTTTTTGGTAGTGCAAAGCATTGTAATATTGATGATTTCATCAAGTATAGGGCAGAGGGATTATTATTATTGGTAATCCAAATGCCTTAATTTCTGCCAATGAAGTAGCTCATCAACGACTTATTGCAATATCCGAATTATTTATCAAAAATCATACTTGAGGCTGAGAGACAAAGTCTAAAGTGTCTACATTGTCTAACTTGGAAAATTGTTCTTTTAGTTCAGTATTTTGAGTTCACAATATTATTGTAAAATGAAATTTATCTTTTATGACCTGGTTTTGTGATATTGCTTTTTCCAAAGCTTGGTAAAGGGTTCTAGCTCATTGAGATCATCACATTACCATTACCCTAGTTTTTGGTGTAGAAGTATTTAAGTTCATATCTATACTTTGGAAGTTGAGAATTTCATCTGACAAAATCTGTCAAACATAGATGCTTTTGTGCAAAATTCATGGAAATCCACAAAAAATTTTGCTTGCAAACTTTGCAGAAATTTTGTTAGCAAGTCACGGAACTGTATCAGATTCATGAACAATAATCTTTTTCCTAAAGACCCAACCTGCAAAGACCATTGGCAAGGCAACATATCAACCTTTGCAAAAGATAACATCTACTTTGTATACTTTGAGAATAAACAAACACTGAAAAAATCCAAAAATCAAGCTAAAAATATCGAAAAAATTCAAAATAATTGATCTTAAAGAAATATCTCTTCTTAATTTTCAAGATCTGATTGGTAAAAATCTAAACTTTTCTCAACTTATAGAACTTGCAACTTTAGCTTCTAAAGAATCAACTTCACCACTCCAAAAAATTTCTTTGATTTGTCCATTTATTTCTTTGTTATTCAATATATAATCTATTAATGATTTGATAGGAAAAACATGTCATCAAGTTCATCATCAGCAAAATAAAACTGTTATCATGAAAAGTTATTAATTTATAAACATCTTACAATAATTATATTTACTAAAAAATCAATAAGATGAAATCAATAAATCTATTAGTAAAAGAAGTTATCAACAAAACATTTCCAATTGAATGTATAGGATGCTGAGAAATAGGTGAATATTTGTGTATAAAATGTAAAAGAAACTTAGAAGCTCACTGAGAAATATGTCCATTTTGTCACAAACAATCAAAATGATTTAAATGTTGCAAAAGTTGCAAAGACAATCCTAAATATGAAAACATAAAATGAATTATAGTGTGATTTAGATATTGTGGAGTGATCAAAAAATTATTATTAAAACTAAAATTCTTCCACAAAAGACATATTGCAGAATTTTTAGCAAAAAGACTATTCTTGAATATAGTAAGTAATGAAGAAATAATGAAAGAAGAATGAAATATAATAATTACTTTTGTATCTTCTCACTGGTATAGGCATCACTTTGTGAAATGATACAATCAATCTCAATTAATTGGAGAAAATATTGGAAGGCTAATGAATATTCCAGTAATAGAAATTTGCAACAAAATCAAACATACTCAATCACAAACACAGTTGAAAAGACATGAAAGATTGTCCAATCTAAAGTGAGTATATAGTATAGTATGTGATGATGAAAAAATTTACAATGACAAAACTATAATAATTGTAGATGATATTATGACAACATGATCTACTTTAATAGAAGTAGCAAATACAATAGCAAGTAAATACAAAGGTTGCACAATTCGATGAGCAGTACTTGGGAAACACTAATCCTTTAGATAATGGGGAAGCGTTTGTATTTTGTCTTTTGGGAAGTGATTTTGTAAAAGACTGATCATAAATTCAGATGGAACCATATGTAAGTCAAAATTATTTAATCTTTTCATAAGAATCTTCAAAAAAATATACTTGAAACTTATAGACAACTTCTTTAGCAATGATCTAGTGTTTCACATTTTGATAAAACTAGAATAATCAAACTTTTCAATCTGTGATATTTGGTAAACCTTAGAAGGATAAGGATGAAAGTATCACAAGTCATGATACATTATCAATTTCTCACATTTAGATTTTGATATTTCATCAGCAACTTTCCATCACAAAAACCTTGAAATAGAATGTGTCCGTATTATATCAGGTGCAAAATCTTCAATCTCCTTTTGTATTTTTCTTTGATAAACAAAATTATATGCAACAGAAAAAAACATTAGCAATCTTTGTATTTTATTCAACTTTCAACTTGTAGACTTGAATCCAAACAAACGGACTTCATATCACATAGACTCTAAGATTTCTTTGGTATTGTAAATATAGGTTTCAATTCATCAAAGCAAATCTAAATAATCTGAAACTATTAGTATTTTTTTTCATTTTAGAATTTCTTGTATATTATTTTTTCGTATATTCAAAGAGTAATTTTTTGATATAGATATGGATTTTTCCTTTAATTCAATTAGATCATCTTGACTTAGATTATCAGATAAGTCTGTAATTAGATTATTTAACTTTTCTATTTCACTTGCTCATTTTTGTCTATTTATGTCTAAGTTGTCTAATACAAAGGCTTCTAATCATCATTTCTTGAATCAAATGACTGGTATTCAATAAGTTAGTGACTCTAATGCTACTAGTCAAAATGTTTCCAAAAATCTTGAAGGCATCAAAGAAAAGTGAGAATTTAAAAGAAATTCCTTTATTTCTTCTAAGCTTTTTCGTCAATGAAAAGTATAATTAGTAGATTTGATTGAAAGCAATTCTGACTCCATAGATCCTTTTCCAAAAATGTTAATATGAAAATCAACTTTTGATTTTTCCAAAAGCCTTATTACCAAATCAAATCATTTTTCTATTTCCAATCTTCCAAAATATATTAATTGTAGTTTCATAAAAAATAATTAGTAAACAAAATTAATCTAACAAACTATGATAATAAATTCAAATTACCTTAGCCTCTCAATTATAATCAACTGGATGCTTACAAATAGCTTTTTGAGAAGAACAATTACTTACAGCTAGATTATCTCCGATATAAAATCAAATATGATAATGAGATCAATCTTTACCAAAATTATTTTCCCAAAGTATTATACTACCAATAGATACCTTTTCAATGCTTTTGAATTCATTTTTTGTCCAACCATTTTTTTCCATAGCTTGTAAAGTTCACTTCACAGTACAATGGACAGAATTTATAATTCCTAATATATTCAAAATACTACTTACAAAATATGCACAAGACAAATCTCAATCATCTAAAACATCTACAAGTTGTCCCTTACCGTCGTCAAAAAAAGCGTTTTTAAAGATTCTAGATCATACAGAGTTGTTAATTATA
>JAZHDC010000119.1:0-3667 GCA_036541305.1 Candidatus Absconditabacteria bacterium | reverse complement strand
GTTCTATTTACTATTGCAATCTGCTAAATCGGGAAGGACTAAAGGATGGGTGCAACAGTTTACGTGAATAGCAATAGGAGATTGGAGATTGTATTTATTATTAATATTTTTTACTATTTACTATCCCTATCCACTAAATGGCTATCTGCCAATTGCGAAGCAATTAGTATGGTTCTATTGCAATCCAATTAAGCATATCTATATTTTGTCAAGCACTTAAACCTCGACATCTATAAGAAAATCAGCTTACACTTTTTGATTGTATTCTACATCAAGTTCCTCAAGCTCAATCAATTGATTCATCAATTGTCAAAATTATGTTTGGAACTTTAGAAAAAGTTATAGGGAATGTTACATTAGTTTCATTTAAACCTCAAGCATTTCAAGCTGTTCAATTTCATACTGTTCAGTTTTGTATGCTTTTTATACCATCAAGTTTGTTTACCAGTGTATTCCACTTTTCAGCTGTAAGAGTGTCTCAGTTAGTTGCTGTAAGAGAATCATTTCACGACCAAGCATTTATGAATTTCATTCCAACCATAAATATCATTAACATGGTGATAATTCATCAACCAATTTTCAATCAATCTATATATTTTTTCATTTTAATAATTTAGTTTGTAAAATATTTTAGTATGGTTCAAAAGCTACCCAATTCATGTGATCAACACTTACTACTCATGATCAATTCCAACATTTAAAAGAAAATCAAGTAGTTGATTTGGTTTGTACTCTGCATCAAATAGGACCGCTATTATCAATAGTCTCATCAGGAGTAATTATAATGATAGGGATTTTAGAAAAAGGTTTATCAAAACTAATATTAGAATTAGAACTTCCTCAAGCATTTCAAGCGGTTCAATTTCCAGCAATTCAATACTGTATACTCTTGATTCAACTAGTTTTTGCAACAAGAGTGTTCCATTTCTCTGCAGTAAGAGTTTCTCAACTTGTTGCAGTTAATGAATCGTTTCATGACCAAGCATTTATTAGATTGATTCATCAAATAATTCCTAAACTTGCAAATAGTCCAAACACAAGTCAGTAAATTCACATTTTTATTATTTTTGCCATTTTCATTTTTTAGAATTTAAATATAAAATAATTTTAGTTATTTAAATTCATTTTTCAAGTAAGAAATTATTGTTTTCTTTTATCATTAATTTCAGATTCAACTTTTTCTTTTATTTTCTAAGTTTTTTCTAATCTTCACATTTCTTTATAAACTTTCATTTCATATTTCAAATCAAATAAAGGAATATTCATTCATAAATATTTTTTTTCAATAATGTTTTTATTCAAATTATCTTTTGTTCGTGTTCATTTATTTGATAAGTACTGTAAATCTCACATTATTTCAACTTGAATTCATAATATTTGATAAATTCAAAAATAAGATCTAAATTTTTCTGTTCATGAGTATTGGGATTTTTTAATTGTATAATTTGAAAGTAATTTATCTATAGTCTCAGATCAAAATTTGTCTGTTAGAATATCTATATCAGTGCTTGTATTTACATCTACTCATTGAAGATACAAACTTAAGCTTCAAGTCAATGCCCAAATAATTTTTTTAGAATTATTTTTATTATATTCATTTATTAGGGAAAATAAAATTTTCAAAGCTTCAATATTTTTTTGCATTTTTTTTTGAATAATTGAAATTACTGAAATTAATTGACTTTTTATATTTTATTGTTCCTAAGGACAAGCTTTTTCGATTTTTAATGAATAGAATTTTGTAGTAGGGTCTGATCACTTATAAATATAATTTTTTGTTCCTTTTTCTACAATCCAATCATTAAATGGATCTGCTGCCAAAAAGCGTTCAGCATAAACATACCTAGGATAAAAGTATCAGTCTGCAGTTCAATTTTCAATATAATATCTCCGTAGACATTCAACATCAAAATTTTCAGTATCTGTTGAAGGTACTTCAGTTCGAGCAATATTTTTTCCACTTAAATTAGAAACTTGTGTTTTGAGTGTATTTAGCTCAATAACTGTAGAGTTTAGTTTGTTTACAATGTTATTGTAACTAGTAGAAGTAAGGGTGTCTCAGTTATTTACTGTAACTAAATCAGCATCAAGTGCAGTAATTATTTTCCATCAACTAAATATTCATATTATTCCAAACAATCAAAATAAGAATCAATTCATAATAATTTTTACAGTTTTATTCATTTTTATATTTTTTAAATAGTAAAATATCTATAATTTATATTATATTAATATTATAAAAATATTCTGTAAAAACAAGTAAATCTTCCATATTTTTTGACAATTTAATTACTAATAGTTATAATAAATTATTTATAAATTTATTTTTCTATAATGACTTCAAACAAAAGTCCTGAATTCAATTCTTCAAGTTCCCTTGATACCACAGAATTAGAATTCTTGAAAAAGAACAGTATAAAATTGGATGAGTCCATGAAAAAACAACTTTGTACTGATCCAAATTATCTTTTCAAAATTGAGAAAGAAATCTGAACTTATTTCAATAGGAATCCAAGCATTATGGAAGCTGAGCTTGTATATGATTACTATATTAGAATTTTGTCTTTTAGTTGAATAAAGCCAAAAAATTTTCACGAGCTGAAGCAGTTGTCTAGGTTTCCTGCACCAATAAAAAGTTATGTAAACGATAAAAATGCAAATATGAATATAAATCAGATTTTTTTTACTCATTGAGAAAATAAATTAGGGGAACGGTTGGGGGAGTCCAAAGCTATTCAAAATCTTAAGATTTGGCACGACGGAAGGCTAACCAAAGCTCAAATCCAAGATATGCAATCTAAACTTCAGATTCCTACAAGTTGAATAATAGATAAGGATACATTGATAAAAATTATAGAATTTCAAACATATAATTGTAAATTAGTAGACGCAAAAGTAATACTTAATTGAGAAACATATAGTAAAATTCAAAGGATTCAAAAGTGATCTTCTGCAAATAAGTCAAATTTTGAAGTATGAAAAGTCAAAGTACATACTTTAGCTACTACTAAGGATACTTTACCAAATGAAATGCCTCAATCAAATAATGTTATCGATTCATTAGATGATCTCAATCATCAAGAAGATATAATTCAAATTACAGAATTAAAACCATGAACTGTGCAGGTTTTGGATAATGCTGAAACAAAATCAAAAGTAGATGAAACTAAAATGAAAGTCCCTAAAAATGATTTTAATATAACCTATAATAAATTATTGAAAGAGTATTGAACTATTGAAAGACCTGGTTGAATTGAGTATATAGGAGAAACAAATACATTGAAATTATTGAATAGACAGGCACAAAAAGATTATTGACAGAAACTATTAATTTCAATGCAAGTGTTTTTTGGACTTCCAATCAACAATAAATATGATAAATATATGATTGAAGCAATTATTAATTACCAAATCAGCAAGTGAATTGAACCAGTTTCATTGTTGCCTGAGCTTAATAGTGAATTTTTTAAAAATTTGCAACTAGAAAGTAAATTCCCAAATAATCCTGGTAAATTATCAACAATGTATAATTATAGAATTTTAGACTCCAAACTATGAAAATTCAATGAAAAAGATTATGATAAAGAAGAGTTTAATAAAGTATTATTGAAGAATAAATGATATGATTACCTTATAAGACGGAATCAACATAATTTGAGCTTAAACA
>JAZHDC010000118.1:0-3715 GCA_036541305.1 Candidatus Absconditabacteria bacterium | reverse complement strand
AATAGCATTGCATTTATTTTCTAAATTTACTTTTAAACAAGTAAATCTTCTTATAGATTTAATTCTTAAAAACAACGTTAATAACTTTACACTTTCTTTATGTGTTTTTAGTTTTGGAAACATTAATAATATTGTATAAATTGATTCTGGATAATGATTAAGTAATAAATTTTGCAATTTTTTTGAATTCTTCCAACATTTATAATCTGTAGTAATTCAATCCAATTTTAAATATTCACTAATTTGATTTTGAATATTTTTAACAATTTCAATTTTAAATATTTTTTTATTTTTTTCCATTACTTTTTGAATTAATTTAGCAGGTTAAAATATTATTATTTGCATATACAATATTTAAAAATCACTTTTTATCAATTAATTTTGATTCTAAAGGTAATAATATTATTTTATATACCTTATTGATATAAGATACTTTTATATCAACATTATAGTTAATTTTATTTTCAATCAATATTCAATCTTCATTTCTCTTTAGTAAAACTTTATGAATAAAAAAATAAGCATTATTATCAGTTAATGATTTTGAATTTATATTAAGATAATTAATATCTAAATTGCATTTATATCTTCAAAATGGAGTGGTTTCATCAGTTTCAAAAGAATAATAAGTTTCGAGTATTCATGGAATGACTCAAGATTCTGGTGCTACTAAGAATAATCTATTATCTAAAATAGTTTTTTTAAAAGAACTATCACAATGATTTATTGTTAAATTAACATATATTGGTAAAATGATTTTAGAATCATTTTTTAATTTTACATGAATAATTACATTATCTCATTGAATTATATTTTTTGGAAATATACTCATATTTATAATTTATCTTATAAATTGGGATCTTTTGCTAAATAGTTTCATGATAAAGCATAGGCCATCGCTCTACATCATATACATTTATTTTGTCTAATTTGATTTAGAACTGATGATTTAAACCACATTTCAGTGAAATTATCATTTAAAAAATTTCATATGGAAATATCTAATTTTCTACATGGATAAATTGTCCCATCAGTTAAAATTGCAATTCAATTTAATCAAACTGAACATGGAATTCAAATATCATTATCAAAAGATTGCCACAAAGGTTCTCAAAATGAAATTTTTAATCATTTATATTTTTCTGATGCAAATTTTAATTTTTGATACACTTTCAATAATTCTTCATTTGAAAGTAAAAAATTTTTAATTGAATTGTCTTCTCATATCGGAATCATGCGCGTTACTGCAAAATAATCAACATTATTTTTTAAACAAAAAGAAATTACACTATCTATATCTCAAATATTTATTTTGTTAATTGTCATATTGATGGAAATTTCAAATCACATTCATTTAAGAAGTTTTACATTTTTTTCAATTATTTTGTATACTCATTTTCACCTAATTATATCATTATTTTTTGGAGATCATTCTAAGCTAATTTGTATATTTCATATAAATTCTTTATGCTTTTTTAACAAATTAGTATTAATTATGGTTCAATTTGTAGTAAACATTATTTTGTTAATCTTTTTATAAGACTTTAGATAAAGTAATAATTCTTCTAAATATGGATATAAAAAAGGTTCTCATCATGATAGACAAATATCTATTCAATCCACCCAGTTTCAAACAGGAACTAAAACATTATTTATACCTTTAGTTATTTCTTCAAAAGAAAGTTCGTAATTATTTTTGTTTACATAACAATGTTTGCATTTTAAATTACAAACTTCTGTTATATGCCATTGTATATAAAATTTTGATTTTTTATTATCGTATGTTTTGACTGACATTTTATAATAAACTAAATAAATATTATTATATAATAATTTTCATATCTTTTAATGATTCAATAAATTTGTTGAAATTATTTGTATCATCTTCATTCATTGAATAACGTTTTATATATTCCGATTGAATTTCAGAAATATTGTTTTTAGAGTTAATTATGGATAAAATAAATTCCTTGGTGATGTTTTCTACTCTAAAAATTTCTCAATTTAATTTATTTAGAATAAATCACTCATTTTCATTATTTGGGGATGGCATAAATGTATAATTGTTTTCGTTAAATTTCATAATGATATTATTAATATATTTAAAAGCAGTATTTTATTGTTCATTAAATGGACAAAAATAATCTGGTAGAAATCAATTTGGAGTATAATTTGAAGTAGGACATCATCAATAGCAACTATCTAATAGTTTACATTTTTTACATTTTGAATTTAATTTAAATCTATTCAAACTTAAAACTGCCATATCATCTTTTTGCCATATTTCTTTGAAAGAAGATGCATTAACATTTCAAACAATATAATCTGGAAATAATGCGCAAGGAGTAACATCTCAATTAGCCTGGATACAAGCTATGTACAAACCTCAAAAACATCATCATTTCAATTTTATTCAATTTATATCATTTCTAATTTCCTCCTCACCCAAATTAAATGGACAATCTAAAGATAAACTTATTCAATATTTTTTTCATTCAGTTAGTAAATTCTTATAAACTTTTTTGATATTAGATTTATTTATTGTAAGTTTTTTATCTTTAGCTCTACCTCTCTCTACTAGAACTATAGTATGTATTGAATTTATTCAAATTTTACTTAATTCTTTTATAGACTTATGAACGAAATCTGCATTATAATTTGTTATTGTCATTGCAATACTTGGTAAAATTCATACTTTAATAAGATTAGCTATTCATTTTTTTACTTTATCAAATCACTTGACTAAAGTAAACTCTTGGAAATGTTCTTCGTTATCAACATGATATGAAATATCTATATCAGTAATTCAAATATCATATAATTGTGTAGCAACTTTATATGTGATAAGCGATCAATTTGTGTTTAGATTTACTATAAATCATAATTTTTTACAATATTTTAATATTTCAAATATATCATTTCTAATTAAAGGCTCTCCTCAATTAATGGAAATAAAAATCACTCATATTGATTTTAGTTCATCCAAAATAAGCTTTATTTTAATAATTGATAATTCAGAATCTTTAAAATTTATATTGATTCAAGAATCATTATAACAATGAATACACTTAAAGTTGCATTTGTTAGTTATATTAAAGGTTACTTTGATTGGTGCTGATAATTTTAGTTCTTTATTATACATTTTGGTAAAATTTTCTATAATGAATAGTTGGAGATATAAACAATTCTATAAGTTGAGGTATTTCAAGCTCAATAATTTGTTTATTTGTGTTTGTAAATTTTGGATTTATATAATTTTCTAAAATACAATATTTAATAAGATTGGACAATCCGTATAAAAATTCAATTGATCTTAAATTTTGTGGATTGCTAATACAAAATATAGATGGAGTTTCTAAATAATTTTCAAACATTTGAAATCACTTACTTACATAAAAGCAGTAGTTTGTTCATCATACTGTTGATATTATAATTCAATTATTAAATTCTTTTCTAATAATTAATTTTTTATTTAATATAAAATAATCCATAATAATTTTTAAATTAATAAAACGAGATTAATATTTATTAATCTCGTCTTTGTTTTATTCATGACAATCAGCACAAGAAGCTTTCACTTCATAAATAGCATTTAAGTCTACTTTTTCAAATACAAATTGCATTCTAATAAGGGTTAGTGAATAAAAAACAAGAATATTATGTGAATCCCCAATTTTTCCAAACGTTTAAATCATCTTTCAGACTTTTGTACAGT
>JAZHDC010000117.1:0-3676 GCA_036541305.1 Candidatus Absconditabacteria bacterium | reverse complement strand
AATTATTTGAATTTGAATTATCGGAACATGATTCGCCTTGAATAGCGAGCAAACTTCTAACAAAGATTATATAAAAGAAAATTATGAAAATAAAACATACAAGAAATGAGAACTAATTATTAAGTTCAAAGAAAAAATATGAAAAACAAACGACGAAATAATCAAAACTAATGCAAGTAAATTGAAAGTAAAAGTGAAAGATAAACTATCAAAAGAAAACCTTGCCCTTGTGGAAATAGATGATAATATAAATATTGACAAAGCAATTTCAATTTATTCTAAATACTCTGATATAGAATATGTGCAGCCAAATTATATATATGAACTTGATGAGTATGTTCCTAATGATCCTTATTTCAATCTCCAATGGTGACTAAAAAATACTGGTCAAGTAATAAACACTTCTACATGAACAAACTGAGCAGATATAAAGTGGACAAATGCTATGGAAATATTTAGCTGAGCAAATAGTTGAACTGGATGAATAGTAGCAATTATTGATGATTGAGTATATTGATTGCACGAAGACCTTATCAATAAAATGTGGAATTGAGAAAACTGTAAAGATGAAAACTGAAATTATTTGTGATGATGTGAATATTGATATGATTTTTATGAAAATGACAAAAATCCATCACCTTGAAAAGAGGATACACATTGAACACATATTGCTTGAATTATTTGAGCTGAAAGTAACAATAGTATATGATTAAGCTGAATAAATCCAAATGTAGGAATAATGTGACTTAGAGTATGAGACGACTCTATGGATAGAATAAAGGCTATCAACTTTGCTAAACACAACTGAGCAACAGTAATAAATGCCAGTTGGAGCTGTTATAGTAAAAATCAATGATGAACCCATGCAGTATGTGGAGATCCCTATAGTTTCAACGATATAGCGATGAAAGAGGCAATTGAATGATTTCCATGATTATTCATTACTACCGCTTGAAATTGAAATTGAGACGCAGATGTTGACTGAGATAATATTGATAGTCCTGATGCAACAAATTGAAATGATGTTAACCAACCCTATCCTTGTGCCCACAATAGTGATAATATAGTTTGTGTAACTAGTACAAACAATACAGATAATATAGATTATTTTGCAAACTTTTGATCACTATCTGTAGATTTGTGAGCTCCTTGATGAATGATTTGAAGTACTGTTCAGGATTTTATTTCTTCTGTGGATTATTATAATGTTGATTTTGAAACATATGCAACAGGAGCATATCAGCCTTTATTTACTTCAACTAACTGAAATTTTTGAGTTATTAATAGTTTCATTACATGACGGGATAACGTACTAATTACTGATCAAAATAGATTTCCATATTTATCTAATACTAATAGTTTCTTAGAAAGTACATGAACTAATCTTAGTTGAACAGAACAAGTTATTTTGGAAGCATATGTAACCTGCGATACAGAATATAATTCTTGAGCAAACAGTGATTATTTTGAAATACAATTTTGGGACTGAAGCACATTCAATACTGTATTTACTGGTAATGAAGTTACATTTGACTTAGATACAAATAGTAGTGGTTATTCTTATTGATTTATAGCAAAATGACTTGAAAACAAATATCTTATCAACAATTTTAAATATAGAATAAACTGGATAACAAACTCTACTGATAACAATTATTGATGATGTTATTTTGATGATATAAGATTGTATAAAAACAACTATGATCATACATATGTTTATAAATCATGAACTTCTATGGCAGCACCTCACGTAAGCTGATTAATCGCCTTACTTCAATGATACAAGCCAGAACTTACTGCCCTACAAATAAAACAAGCAATTATGGATTATTGAGATAGTTTAGCAAGTTTGAGCGGAAAAACTGTTTCTTGAAAAAGAATAAATGCATACAAAACATTAGCAATGTTTACCAATCCATCACCAACTTATATTACTTGAGAACAAACCATCCTTTGACAAACATGATCTTCCCTAAACGGATATTTCAATGCTAATCCTATATTTAGTTGGGATTATCCTCAATCACAATGAACATTTAGTGGTTTTATAGTGACATTAAATGATTTTAATTGAACAGTATATTCTGGGGCTCAAACAAACAATAATTTATCTGGATTAAATCTTACAGATTGAACTTACGAAATCAAAGTAATCTGAGAGAATGATATAAAAGCCTGAACTGAGACTATTTTGAATTTTAATGTAGATACTACTCCACCATCTATTCCAACAATAAATATTACAAACTTATATAATACTTGACAAGTAAGTGTTTCATGGAGTGGATCTATTGAGAACTGAGTATGATTGAATGATTATTATTATGAAATATGAGATACAGTGGATTTTGACTGATTAGTATTTAGCTGATATACAAGTAACACATTATATAATTTTAGTTGATCAGACCAAACGTACTACTGGAGAGTAAAAGCTAATGATTTACTTAATAATGAATCCTGATTCTCTCAAGTATGAACTTTTATAATAGATAAAACTCCCCCTAATGCACCAACTAATATAAAAATCAATAACAATTGAATTATTAATTTAAGCAATGTAAATAATACTACAATAATATGATCTTGAGATATTGCTAATAATTGATGAACTTGGTATGCAAACTTTGAAGACATAAACAACTTAAGTATATTTTTGACTTGAACAATTAATAACTGAGAAATTTACAAAGATTGAATAAACTTTAGCATTTTAGATGACTGAATAATTGATTATGATATTTTTGTGCAAGATTTAGCTGGAAATATATGACTAAGCACTACTTGAACGATTGATAAATCTACTTTAAGTCCAGTATTGTCTATTGAATTCAATAGTTGAGCAAATTATACGAATTTACTTACATGAAACTTATTTATTCAATCTAATAAAGAAGGTCAATATAATATTCAAGGAAGTTGAATACTAAACTCAATTACTGGAAGTATTACTAATACAAAGTATGAGCTTGTTCAATTAACAAACTGAGATTGAGAAAAACTTTTTGAAATTAATTTTGAAGATAATTTTAATAACACTGAATATTCAAGTTGATCAGTTATTCTTGACCAAACCAATCCTATAATAAATATATCCTCGCACACCAACAATCAAGAACTAACATGAACATCTGCCAATATTCAATGAGTAATTAGTGATAATATATTCATTAGTGAACTTACCTTCAATAATGAAAACTTGACTATAAACAAATCTAATCAATATTCATGAACTTTTAGTAACACTTTAAATTTGAGTTGATGAAACAATAGTATTGGGTTAAAATGAAAAGACGCTGCAGGAAATGAGACAGATTTCAACTTCAATCTGATAAGAAATCCACACAATACTTTATTACAAATCATCAATATTACAGACAATACTGCTACTATTCAGTTTCAATCGGATTTAAATACTATTTGATATTTGGAATATTGAACAGATTCTAACAATCTTAATTATATTATTACAGGTAATACAAATACAATTCATAACTTGACTCTTAGCAACCTCCTTCCAAATAAAACTTATTATTATAGGATAAAATCAAGCTTTAGTACATTTGATTCTAACTATTCACAAATTAATAGTTTTACAACTTTACAAGAAAATATAGGGGACCTTGTTTATACTTGATCAGCAAACCTTACTTGAGAGTTTAACTCCAACACAGGT
>JAZHDC010000116.1:0-3716 GCA_036541305.1 Candidatus Absconditabacteria bacterium | reverse complement strand
TCTGAATTAACTTTTATTATGAATCTATAAAAAATTCTTGAAGTTTTATTTTGTTTAAATATTTTATTTTTTGTGATTTTTTCAATTGGTATTATTAATTTTTCAATTCAATTTAATTTTTCTAATTTATAATTCTCAAGATTATAAGTATTATCTTTTGTTACAATATTTTTGTGAAATATTGGCACTATATAAATTGTTTCATCGTTAGATTCATTTCTTCAAGTATCTTTGTTCAAATACCAAGTTCTCAAAACTGCTTCTAAGTAGATACTTATCTTTATATCGACTCAAATTGGTAGATTACTTAGCTTCAAAATATCAAATAAATCTCAAACACTTCAATTAGATACAATAGCTTTCAAATTAGATTTTAAATATTTATTCTTTCTAAACCTCAAAGAAATAAAATGATTTTGTATATCTCTCAATGCTCTTCTTTGTATTGTTAAATTGAAATAGTAAAATCAAGATACTATTATTAACAAAGAAAAACAAAACAAAATTATAGATATATACAATCCAAAATTTATCTTGTAAGCTAACTGAATAACCACATAAGTAATAATACCCATCACTACATAAAAAATTCGGCTATCTCATATCAATGATGCAATACTGTTATGAATTTTTAGATAATTCTTATTATTTCACAAACTAACAAATAAATCAAAATAAGACAATTTAGATTTCAAATAATTATATGTCTCTTTTCCAAGATAATCAACATTTACTTTATGAATTTCTCAAGACAAAAACTCGTTGAATATTGGTAATTTCATAAATAAATCAGACTCATTTAGTTTTTTATCGATTTGTTCTTGTTTTTCTATTAATGAAATATCTTTTATTAATCGTTTTACATCATCAATAGATAAGTTATCATGAATATTTTTTCAAGAATAAATTTTCTCTATAAACTTGTATATTTCTTTTAAGTTTCTTTTTTCCGATTCGTCTTTTGTTTCTATCAGTATAGCATCTACTCTATCTAATAGTTTTATCATTTTTTTCTTGTAATTTTCCTTTTTACTTTTGAATATTATTTGATTTAAATCACTTACTATGGAGTAAAGTTTTTTATTACGTAACAAGTACAAATCTTCAATTATTTCACTATTTAGAGTATTTAATATATTTTGTTGATCAAATTGAATATCTAATTTGATTTTTTTAATAGTTTTTTTGTAAAATCAATGATATACTGTCACTTTTACATATGGAATCACTCAACTATACTTTAACATCAATAATGGCAAATGAATTGGTATGCTCATATTAAAGATTTTTTGCAAATCATTTCAAGACAAATCAAATATAGTTGTTAACATTTCATTTGATTTTTGATATTTTATTCATTTTTTGAACAAGTGCTTACATAGATTGTTATAAAACACAAATCAATGTTGGATTAATACTTTGTTAATTTTATCAGTAGTTACAAACTTAAGATTCAAATTTATTTCAGAATCATCATTAAAACTATAAACTGATTTGTCAAATTTACTTACTATTTCCATATATAAACTTTATATAAAAAACAGTTTATTATATAAATATTTTTTCTCTAATCAATATTTAATTGAAAGAAAATCTTATATGCAACTCAAAAATGAATCTTTTTTTTTGCTGTTAAAAATATTTTTATTGGAAGCACATGTAACAGTGAATCTTCAAAACTTTTTATTGATTTTATTTATAATTTGCCATAATTTTTTATTGTCTTGTTTTCACAATCCAACTAATGTTTTCTGCAAATATTTATTATTTTTTACATCAAAAAAAACAACTCAAGTAGTCCTAAAATATTTTTGTGGTATATATAATTCATCAAAAATTATATTTAATGATTTAAGTAATAAATTTTTATCACAAGTATGCTGAGGGAAAATTACTTCACTTTTATAAAATTTAAATCACTTATCTTTTAGAAAAATTTTCATACACTTTGTTTCCAATCATCACAAAGTAAGTTCTTCAAATGCTCTTTCAAAATTCAAAATCAAATGTTCAAACAAAATATTTTTATCCTTTGTAAAATGTGGATTAAAAGATCTTGTTCTAGAAATAGATTTTGGTATGTCTGAATTTCACAAAGACATTACATTTACTCAATTCAATTCAAACCATATTTTCAATCATCCTCATTGCAAAAGATTCCTTACTTGTTTGTAGTTTAATGATTTGAACTCATAGATGCTTTTACATAAATGACGGACTTTTTCCTCACTTTTCTTACCAATAAAAGGCACATTTCTAATAGGCAGTAACTTAAATATATTGTCTAATATAATTCCATCAAGCACAACTAATGTTCAATAAGGTTTATTAATTGGAGCAAGAATCTTCGATATTAATCTTGTAGTTCAAACTCAAATAGAAACTGGAATCCCTACTCTTTTCTTAATAGCAGATTGAACCATAAGAACAAAACAATTATAATCCATATTAAATTCCACATTTTTTCATGTTATATCAATAAAAGCTTCATCTATACTAAATATTTCTATATTATTACAAAACTCACTTAATATACTCATTATTTGAGAAGACACTCTTCAATAAAAAGATATATCTGGAGGCAAAACAACAAGATTATTTACCATTTCAATTGCTTCCCATACTGGAGTTCATGTTTTTATTTTATATTTCTTTGCTTCATAAGTAGCAGCTAATACAATATCTACTCATACACAAACTGGTTTACCTTGCAGTGTTGGATTCCTCATTACTTCACAAGAAGCAAAAAAGCTGTCACAATCTACAAGTCACCAGACTTTTTGTGATTTAATATTTGTATAATCCATTTTTTATTATATTTAGGATTTCAAAAGGTTATCTAAATCTTCTAAAACTTCATGTCACTAATCAAAATATTTCCAACTCTTCACGAGGAATTATATCAGAGTAATTAGGATTAGCAGCTTTTAGATATGGTTTTCATTGTGGATTTTTCATAAGGTATTTCATCGTAAACTCTCAATCCACAATTGCAACAATAATATCTCCAAATTGATATTTAGCAGACCTGTCTACAATAACCATGTCTCAATCCTGAATTCAAGCATTTATCATACTGTCTCAGCTTACTTTCAAGAAAACAGTACTATTGGGATTATCAATCAAATATGATTGCAAATCTATATCATATCTATTAGCTTCTCTTGCAGGGGAAGGAAATCAAGCCTTCACACTATCAAATGTTGGTAAAGCAGTAAGTCTATTGGTAGGAAAAAATTTATTTCAATCTTTTTGTATAAGTCAAAGTTCCAACATTTGATTGAAAATTTTATATACTGAACCTTTTGAGTTCACTCAAAACAAAACCATTAATCAGTCAAAACTTGGGATAAATCAATACTTAAAATAATATTGTCTCAACTTCTCTATATATTGCTGTAGTCTTGAAGGTCTTCACATCTTTAATCTTTAGTAAGTAAACATTTGTTCATTTATATTATTTAATTTTTTCTAAATATCAAGAGAAAATTATGTTTTTTTATTTTTTAATAAAAAAGGCATTTGATTTGGTAAAAACCAATACTCAGTACTAGGGAATTGCTACGCAATTAGGGGATAGGTGATGGTAAATAGTAAATTGTAGTAATAATCTAAACTATGTACAATTGCTATTGCTATTCAGCAGATTATTTAGTACTTAGGGGTAATTACTTCGCAATTAGCAGATTGCAATGGTACATAGAACATAGTAAGAA
>JAZHDC010000115.1:0-3768 GCA_036541305.1 Candidatus Absconditabacteria bacterium | reverse complement strand
CTCTCATTACCATATCATTATTCAATACCACTGTCCCTCATATCTCCTTACTTCCTCATATCTTCAACTCTGGTCAGATTATCACAGTATTACTCGCTCACCAACTTCCATTATTCTCTATACTTCATGTATAGATATTCACTCACAATCCTCATATAATTCAGTTATTTACTATCTCTCATTTTATGTTCATCCGATAATAATTCCAGCCATATGAGTAACTTGATTGATAAGTTATTACTCAATTATTGATCAACCTTCATTCTATTGTAAATCCATTTATACTATTTGAACTTGAGAAAATATTCTTTATCTCTACTCCACTTCATACCTCTACTTCTCATACCAATGTTAAAGTATTATTCAAATATTTTAATCAACTTCATAATATTCTTATATTGTTTCATACAACTTTTCATCTTTTTGGGTCTCTCAATTCTACTTCTTCTAATCACACTTCGTATGTCGCTCAACTTAAATCTCCTCTTACTATCAACTTCCCTTCTCACTCAAACCTTCCATTACTTGATAGTCCTCATACTTCAAGCTCCTTGTTCCCTTCAATTGTTAATAGTTTGTTGTTATTCATATACAACCATCCTCATATCTTTGTCGTCTCTCTCATTACCATGTCATTATTCAATACCACTGTTCCTCATATTTCCTTACTTCCTCAGATCATCAACTCTGGTCAGATTATTACTGTATTACTTGCTCACCAACTTCCATTATTCTCAATACTTCAAGTATAGATATTCACTCACAACCCGCATATACTTCCATTATTTACTATCTCTCATTTTATATTCATCCGAAAGTTATTCCACGCCCGACTTGTATTATGATTAATTACTCAATTATTGATCAATTTTCACTCTATTGTAAATCCATTATTACTATTTGTATTTCAGTAACTGTTCTTTATTTCCACTCCACTTCATATTTCCACTTCTCATACTAATGTTAGAGTATTATTCAATGATTTTAGTCATTTACTATATATTCAGATATTGTTTCATACAATCTTACCAGCCATAGATCCTCAAGTACCATTGAAATGTATATTAGTTCAAGTCAAATTTCCATTATATGAATAATTATTTCACTCAAATATTACATTATTACCTGAGAAATTTCATGAAAAAGATCCTTGAATAGTCAAGTTATTCAAATTTCAAGTAATTGTAGCATTATAATTACCTTTTACTATTATAGATCCAGATCAAATCAAAGATCAATTTCCACTTATGTTTCAAATTTGGAATATTGAATTTTCACCAAAATCAAGACCTTTTCCATTAAGATTCAAATTTCAATTTGTCAAAGAATTTCAAGATAAAACTACACTTTTATTCAATACGATATTTCCTCAAATCATGTTAGTTCAAGTAAATAAGGCATAATCTCATTCAAGATAAACGTTGGAAGCACTCCAAACTCCATTATTCTCTATAGTTCATTTGGAAACAATATTCATATAATAATTAGTTCATCACTGATTCAATACACTTCCAAAGTTTTGTAATTTATCTGAAAAAGTTAAAGATCTAGTTGAATTTAATTTATTTGTCAGAGTTGATCCAGTAGATACTAATACTCATTTAACTATTGGATTAGTATCAAGCTCTACTTTTCAGGTAATATAAACAATGTCATTTTCATTTGGAAGTCTTCCTTCATGCCAAGTATTTATATTATTCCAATTTCATCATGTTGGCTTAGAAGTTATAGTATATAGTGGAGCTGTTTCTGTATTGAATTCAAAATTCCCACTAAACAAACTACCATCTACATCTTGCAAGTCAGTTATTTGAATACTATAAATACTATCATAACTCCACTTATCAATAGGTGATATTTCCACAATATTTTTATCAACTACCTGAGTATTCTTAGAAATAATTTCATCTCAGTTTAACAGACTTATCTTTTGATCAAGATCTCAAGTAAACAGATCATTAGAAAATGATAAAGTAACAGTATCAACAACTTTCTTATCTAATAATGATCATGTCAAAAATACAAAATTCGGAACATATCTTTTTATTTGTATAGTTCATATTACTGGAGTTATTTTTAGCATTTCAATATCGCCAATTAGATTGAATTTGTAATACAAAGAGTTGGTTCATTGAAAATCATCTAAAAATGTACTTAATTCTATAATATTATCTCACAATAATGATTTATCTAAATTCTTATAATTTCTATTTACCAAATATAATTCAGTATCTTGATCTATATAAAAATCTGAAATATTATCCAATAAATACTCTCACCGTAAAGTTTTTCATATTATAATAAAATCTTGAGTTAAAGTGTTATTTTTTGCTCTTATAGTATTTCAATTGATCAAATATTGTTCTATTTGATTCTTAATTTCATCATTCCGCAGATTCAATCTTCAAGACCGGATTCAATATCACCGATTATTCTTTCATATTAGTAATTGTTCAGTTTCATTACTTGCAATACTAACTTCATAATTAGTATTTAAAGGTAAGAAAGAGTCAATATTTATACTTATCCTATCTATTTGTTTTCATAAATCAATTTTTCACATCAATACATTATCATTCATAACATACTCTCAGTAAATATCATTTATATTCAAACGATAATTGGAATAATAGATATAATTATTTTCAAATAAAAATATATTTGGCCGAGATAGGTCTGAAAGTTTATCAATATTCTTGGTCTCCATATTGATTCTATACAATTTTCATTCATTTCATCATACATAATAAATATAGCTTCAAATAATTTTTTGGATACTCATTGACATATTAGCAATTAGTTCTCAATTTCAACTTTCAAAATCTTCATCAAGACTCTTCCTATATGCTATTTGACTTATTCAATCATGATAGTTATAATATACGAATCCATCAAAAATATCTGTAATCCGCAAATTCTGTCATAAATACAATTCACTTAAATTTGTAGTTAAATTGTATTTATAAATACTATTGTCATTCTGATTATTAATTAGTAAATACTCTCAGCTTTTCTTATGTATCCGACCATTTATTGAAAGTGGAATATTTAATCATTGATTATCTCAAGATAGTATATATCTATTTATTCAATTATTGTCATAATATAGTTCATTTTCGTCTAAATATTGAACATTTATATATGGAATATCTAATATTTTTTCATATACAAAACCAGTACTATTTAAATTCATTCTATATAATTTCCGTTCATCAAGTCAATTCACAAAATATAAATTATCTCAAATTACCTCTATGTATCAAAAATTTCATTCAAATAATTGTTCTCACATTGAATCAATATCTGATCCGTCTAATCTTATCCTATATAATCATCAATTATCCCGATTTGAATAATATCAATATCAATCTTTCATAAAAAAAATCCAATATGGCTTTGACCATATAGGAAATCATTGAGAATCAATATCTGATCAATCTATTTTAGCTTTATAAAAAATATTTGTAACATTATCTCTGTAGAAAACTTCTCATTCAAAAAAAGTAACATCTCAAACATTTGATCAAGAAAATACTTTTTCTCAATATCTATTCTGAAATTTATATTTTAATTGTTTCAACCAGGTTCAATTAGAATAATTAATATAATCAATTGGTAACGAATTTTCATAATCCTGTTGTTGATTTAAAATATTAATTAATTGAGAATTATTTAATTCCAAATCATCTTCAATTAATCAATCCTCTATTAACTCTTCTCACTCTCATACTGTTGTTCATGACAGTATTTCTCATCATTCTTCTCACT
>JAZHDC010000114.1:0-3772 GCA_036541305.1 Candidatus Absconditabacteria bacterium | reverse complement strand
TCTTTTCACATTAACCCCCATTTAACCCATGAACACATCTATTTTATCATGAATATAAAACAAATACTTATTTAATAGTAATGTAAGTATCAAAAAAACAAGTCACTATGCAAAACAATAGTGACTTGGACTAAAAATTATAATTAAATGATTTTGGCAATCAGGGTTTTATTGCTTATTTCTTGCCTGCTGGTTTAGCTGATTGTACTGGAGCTTTTGAAGCTGGTTTAGCTGGTTGAGCTTGAACTTTTGGAGCTGGTTTTTGGTTTGCCATGGAATTTCACCTGCCTTTCAGATTCATTTGAAACAAATCCAAATGGTGTTACAGGCGACTTGAATTTATGTAGTTTTTAAACATAAACGACATGAAATAAATCGTATAGAGCGCCATTGTTTATTTTACAAATGTAAGGTTCTCGAACCTCAGCCTCATCATACGCTTGTGCAGCTACAAAATCAATGATTTTTCTTTCGATTCTTAAACAAAATACATTTAAAAATAACGGCATTTACAAATGATTTTATGTATTGATTGCAAAAGATCATTTAACGAAGATTACAACAAAATAGATCTGATTATTATCAACAAACATTAAAGAATAATGATATTTTATTTTATCATTAAAAATTTCAAATAATCCATTTTTTTATTTTTATTTCAATTTTATTAATATATATATTGATTAATAGTATACATTTTTGATATATTTTACATTTTATTAATTTTTTTATTAATTTTTTTGAATATATGCTTGACAATTTGTAATAATGTTAATATAATTAAGTTGTAAATTAATTTTATCAATATATTTCAATCATTTAATTAATTTATAAAATATAATAATGAAAGGGAGAAAGAAAATGAAAAACGGAAACTTAATCAAGCGTATTCTAGTTTACATCCAAGCCCTAACTCATGAAGTTCATAATTATAATACATCAGAAACCCACATGTACATGAATTCAAATGATTATCAAGATTCAGCTATGATGAAAAACGGTTCAATACGATAAAGAAAAAAAGGGCTACCAATCGGAGCCCTATTTTCTTTTTAATTTAACTTATAGATTTTGTGCTCATTCTTGTTACTTAATTTCAATTCTTTTCTTATTTTCAACCTTGGTTGCTTTTGGTGCTTTAATTGTTAAAATACCGTCCTTGAGACTTGCTTCAATTTGATCAAAATCCAATTCGCCTAAATTAAGTGTTCGGTTCATTGAACACATTTTTCTTTCTTTGTGAATATAGTTTTTGTTTTCTTCATCTTTAGCTTCTTCATGTTCAATTGAGATTTCCAAATATCCGTCTTTATAGTCGAGATGAATCTCTTCTTTCTTGATTCCAGGCATATCAGCTTCTATCACGTAAGCATTGTCTTCTTCTCTAATATCCACTTTAAAAGTATCATAACGTAAATTTCTAAGTGGGAAGAAGTCATCTCTAAAGAAATCATCAATCAAATTGGCAAATGGATCTGATTCACTTTTACGACGTACAACATTTCGGTTGAATGGCGTAACTCCAAACATAACAATTCCTCCTTTTTCTATTGGCACTCTATAGTGTTAAGTGCCATTTACACCCTAATTTTATCACTACTATAATGGGTTGTCAACTATTGTGATTGATGTTTATTAGATTTTTTTCAGTATATATTTCTTAATATAACTTAATGCATTGATTCATCTCTATATTTAGAAATACGGTTATTAAAAGTTTATTCATACATGGAAAAAATTTCTTTTATAAACAAAGCCAGTACATTTATGTATTGGCTTTTATTTGATTTAATGATGGTTTAGTTTTTGGAAATTTCGATAACACATAGACTGTCATCAAGCTGTTTAAAATATAAATTTTTATCTTCTTCTAGTTTTTCATATACCCATTTTGTAAGTTGGGGATCAAATAAAACATTGACTTTCGTTTCTTTATAGTCAGGAAGCTTAAGTTCATACGAAATCCACATTTTGTGTGTCTCGATTGCCTCTGTAACCTTGGGAGTTTCTTTTTGAACTAATGCATAATAATTATCAGAATTTTCAACAACACTTAAAAAGCCTTCATTTCCATCAAATTTAAATTTAAGTACCTTTTTCATTGGTTATTACCTCCATTATTGTTCTGCTCTATTATAACATAGGGCATTTGCTCATGTTTATTATGTGCTTATCACAAAAATTGAAGTTTTGTATCGATGAATAAAAGCAAAACAAATTTATAAATTGGGATAAAATATTTATTTTGAGCCTTTTCTTTGAGAGTAATTTGAATTGTTGCTTGTAGTCAAATTTTTAGTTTTGAAATGTCCATATGGTTGATTAAATGATTCGTCTTTTGATTTTCTAGAATATGCTTTTGAACTTGATGAACTATTTGGTGTATAAAACTTTTTATTTTCTTGAAAAGTCTTTTTATTAGAATTATAATCACTTTCTTGAGTTAACTCTTTGTTATAAGTTTTTTTCTTAGCCTGAGAGTTTCTATTTTTTGAATCCTCTTTTATTCGCTGATACACTATTTTTTGAGGCATTTTTTTATTAACTTGGTTAATTTCACTTTTCCCTAGTCTAATTGAAACATGGAAGGGGTGTGATGTATTGACCGGAATTTGCATTTTGATGTGCTTTTCAATGGAGTTTAAAAGTAATTGTTCTTCTTGACTACAAAACGAATAAGCCTCTCCTGAAAATCCTGCTCTCCCAGTTCTACCAATTCTATGAACATATGTTTCTGGCGTTTCAGGTAAATCAAAATTAATTACATGGGATAATTCATCAATATCGATTCCTCTGGCAGCAATATCCGTAGCTACAAGCACTCTTAATTTCCCAGTTTTAAAGCTTATTAACGCTGCTTGCCTTTTATTTTGTGATTTATTTCCATGAATTGCATCAGCTTTTACTCCATAAGAAAGTAATTCTTTTACAAGTTTATTTGCACCATGCTTCGTACGTGTGAAGACTAATAATGTTCTTAATTCTGGACGTACAAGTAAATCAATAAGTAGATTTGTTTTATCTTTCTTTGGCACATAGAATAATGATTGTTTGATTTTATCAATCATCGCATCCGGTGGTGTGATTTCAATACGAATAGGATTGGTTAATAATTCATTCGCTAATTTAAGTATCTCATTTGGGATAGTTGCTGAAAAAAGCATGGTTTGTCTTTTTCTTGGAATTTTATCCGTTATTCTTTTCACATCATGAATAAAGCCCATATCAAGCATGCGATCCGCTTCATCGAGGACAAAAAACTCAACTTTTTCTAAATGAACAAGCCCTTGATTCATGAGATCAATTAATCTTCCCGGAGTGGCAATTAATATATCAACACCTTTATTTAATGCTGTCTCTTGATTTCGTTGGGAAACACCACCATAAATAACTTCAATCTTTAATCCCATGCCGCGACTATAAGTACGAAAACTTTCTTTAATTTGTTCAGCAAGTTCTCGAGTTGGAGCTAAAACCAAAGCCTTAATGTTTTTATTATATCCTTGTTGAATATCTTGTTTATTTAATAATTGAATAATAGGGATTGCAAATGCTGCCGTCTTCCCTGTTCCTGTTTGTGCACTTGCTAAAATATCTTTTCCATCAAGTAGAATGGGAATTGCTTCTTCTTGAATAGCTGATGGTACTTCATAGCCTTCAAAAGCAATTGCTTTTAAGATGGGATGAATAATGTTTAATTCTTGAAATGTCATAAATTCTTGTATACTCAAAACTGTAATAATAGTTAGAGTATAGCTTCCTTTCTTTCTAT
>JAZHDC010000113.1:0-3791 GCA_036541305.1 Candidatus Absconditabacteria bacterium | reverse complement strand
CGCCCGGCCAGGGCGTACCACTGGTTGCTCCAGGTCAGGGCATCGCCGTCCTTGAACAAAAATAAAATGAGCGAAGCAATTAATAATTCACCTGAAAACTATGAAGTAAAACTACTTGATGAAACTCAAGTAAAAACTTCACTAATGAAAGAAAATAAAATTACACAAGGAGATCAAATCAAAATTGATCACAATGAAAATGAATGAACAATCAATGTTAACATAAATAATTGAAAAAATGCTTTGATATTATCTTTTGATGGAGTTGTATTGTACGACCTAAATGAAATAAAATCTATTCCAAATATGGAAGAAAAAGCAAAAGATCAATGATATCTTGTAAATAAGCTTCCTAATTGATTCTTGAAAATACTGCAAATTGAAAAACATGGAAAACCAACTAATCTAGAAATTGGATGAAGTGAATATATGACTGCTCTATCTGCAATAATCTTCTCACAAAGTAGAATGAATACTATAAGCAAAATCCAATCTAATAATTGAGAAAAAATTGAAGACAAAGAACTAGATGAACTATCCAATCAATTTGCACTAAAACCTATAGATATTATTTTGTTGAAAGAAAAATGAGCTATTGATGAACAACAAGCTAAAAAATATCTAAATGAATCCATTGGAAATATGATATCTATAATGGCTGATTGAAGAATGGAAAAAGTAGCAACTACAAATGAGGATATTGTAAAAAAACTAAATTGAAAAGAATATCAAATAAAACAATCTGAAATAAATGTTCAAGAATTAGACTACTACAAGGATAGTTGACTAATAGATGAAGATGAATATCAAATACATATAGAATTTTTGAAAGATTTAAATCTACTGAAAGAAGAAGAAAAAAAACAAGTAACTAACTGTATTGATGAAACAAAAAAAGAATTATCAAATCTAAATTCTAAAAATATATCATAAAAAATATTAATTTCTTTTGATTTCTATTGGAAGTTGGATATTTATCAAATTAAATAAATCTTGTATAACTTCCACTCATAAATATATAACACAAAGATAAGCGTTTAACTCAGCCTTATCTTTTATTTGATTGAATTTGATTTCTCATCAATAAATTGTACTCAAGATGTGCGCAACATCAAAGGCACTATTCACGATTATGTTAAGTTTGTAGGTGGAAAGTGCAGTTACTAAAGCCTGTTCATAACCCAAAGATTTTCTCAATAATTTTACAAAATTATCATCTAATTTTTTCACATCAAGATGTTCAATGTCAAAATGATAGCCTAAATCATTTAATATTTTTTTCCATCTAACTGCTGTATAAAGAAGATAAACTCAAGTATCTCCATAAGGACTTGATACTAATTTTGGATCAAACTCTACTCCCTTCATAATCTGCTGTTTTAGATCATTTATCATAATAGCAGCATCTGATAGGACTTTGTCTTGAAGCTCTTCATCTACACTATCAAAAACGTCTGTTAACTTCAATACATTACCATCTCTAGATGACATTTTCTTACCATCTTTCAAGTACAAACCAAAAGGAATGTGAGTAAAATTTCAAGGGCTAATGTAGTCCAAAGCCAATGCAAAAGCATACAATACTTCAAAATGTATAGTTTGTTCAGCTCAAGTAAGATACAAATATTTTGTCAATCACAAGTTTTGACTTCTAAACATAAATGCTGCAATATCCCTAGTAAGATAGTTAGTAACTCAATCTGAGTTTTTTAGAGTCTTTTGGAAAACATTTTCATCATTGATAAAATTCTTGTAAGTTGAAGCACTTAGTATTTCATATCATTTATTTTTTATCTCTTTTACATATATTTTCAAGTTTCCATCTTCATTTATCAAATATCATTTTTTATCAACATCTTCCAATACCTTCTCTGTCATCAATTCAAAATATGCTTCTCACATACTACTTTCAAACTCCACACCCATTCTACTATAAATATTTTGAAAATCTTTCAAAGACACTTGTTTGATTATTTGCCAAATAGAAAGCAATAAAGAGTCTCACTGGGAAAGTAAAGTAGCCAGCTTTTTTACAAATTCTTTAGCACTTTCATCATCTTGAGAAAGACTTTTATATGCTACATAAAACTCAAAAAGTACTTTATTTGGATTTTTTGAATACAAATCATTTAACTCTTGTAACCTTTGTTCATCTACAAACAGCATTGAATAAAATATTTTACCAAATTGCTCTCACCAATCTCACAAATGATTGATTCAAACTACCACTGCCTTTCATTTTTTCTCAAACAAATTCTTGAAAGTAGCTCAAAGCAAAGTTGATCTTAAATGACCAACTGTCATCTGTTTTGCAACATTTGGAGAAGAATAATCTATCAAATAATTTACAGATTTTAGATCTCAAATTCCGAAATCTCATTTTATTAGTCACAAAATATGATTTACATTCTCTTTGATAAGTTTGGATGATAAATTGAAATTTACAAAATTGATCACATTTTCAGCTGGACTACTTATTTCATAATCTGCTACCTTTTCTTCATCTGCCATCAATGATTTTATCATCTTCAAAAATCATTCATAAATATCATTTAATTGATCTTTATTTAGATTGTTTGCACTTCCAAACTTGTTTAGTCATCACCTAAACTTCATACAATTAATTGTAAGCATAAACTTAGTATCTATTTGAGGATATTCTACGAAATCTGGAATCTGCACTCCAAAATTATGTTCTTTTTTGAATAGTTCATTTATATATCACAAAAAATCTTTTTTCATCAAGGCGTTATCTACCAACTTATGCTTTTTATCAATTATATCTAATATTTTTTGTTGTTCATTTTCAGCATTCAAATATTTTTCAAGTTCTGCACTGTTTGAAGAATCATTAATAGTAATACTCTCTGGCTTATACCTTGGAGAGATTCTCAATTCATTTATCAAAGAAAAAAGATTATCCATAAATTATGTATTATTAAATATAAATTATAATATTTACTATAATAGTTTTATAGCATATTTCAAGATAAATAATTGTAGAAATAAAATGTAAAAAAATATTAAAATTAGAAGTTAACTAGTTTGAGTTTAAGCATAAGGTAAATTTTAGATTTAGGATATATTAACTTATTACAAATAAATACAATATTGTTTATTTATTTATTATAAAGAATGTCTTATAAATAAGATTAAAAAATAGTTTTGAGAAAGATAAAATTATATCAACATAAATTTGAAACAAAAACATATTTAACGTCTCAAATAAAGAGATTTTTCAGTGAATCATCAAGCATTATCTGTAACTCTTACCTTTACAGTTGAATTTCCACTAATTGTAACAATATAACTTGTCAATGTTTGTCAAGATCATTTCAATGAACCATTTACAAAATACTCATATTTGACAATTGTTCAATCGTTATCTGAAGATCTAGAATATATTTTATATTTTCAAGTAGAGATTTTCGATGATGAAATCCTTAATTTTGGTAATGAATTAGGTTTTACATATTGTAAATATACAGATTTTTCGGTGAATCATCAAGCATTATCAGTTACTCTTACTGTAACTGTTGTATTTGATTTTATTTTTAATGTATATGAAGTAAGTGATGATCTTGAAGCCACAAGTTTTCAATTAACAAAATATTGATATTTAACAATTTTCCCATCACTATCACTTGCTAATGCATTTATTCTATACTTATTGCTTGATATTAAAGTAGTAGTTAAAGTTAAACTAGGTAGTATATTTGCTGGTTGTTCATATACCAACTCCACTGACTTTTCTGCTGTTCATCATGCGTTGTCTATTACTCTTACTTTTA
>JAZHDC010000112.1:0-19599 GCA_036541305.1 Candidatus Absconditabacteria bacterium | reverse complement strand
TGGAAATACTATAACGAGTAGTTCATTCCCGAAAATATATATCATTTCCATTTGCTAATAGATAATCAGCATACCGTAATCATCGAGGGATACTTGATGTAGTGTTCCCAGGATCGTTTCGCAACCATCTCCGTTGACAACTCAAATCAAAAGGTGTAGTTGTATCATTTATATCTACGTCCTCCCATCATAAAGAATTAGAATTGTTTGTATTTACTTTCTCTACCAAAGCATTCCACTTTTCTTTGGTCAGAGTATCATCTCAGCTTGTATACAAATTATTTGCATCTCATTGTCAGGCTGTAGGGTTCGCGCTTTGCCATGCTCATTTCACCAAAAAAATTCAAAAAACGAATATTGAAAGTCATAAAGACAATCATATTCATTGCAAAAATCATTTTTTGATAATTTCTATAGGTTTTACCATTGGAATTATATTATTTATTAAAATTTTTATCTTGGAATGAAACAACGATAAGAATATGGTTGAGTTTCAAGAGCTCCAGATCACCTATATACTCAAGAATTATTATAAAGAGTTCCAAAACGATATTCTCAAGAATTAGATGCATAATAAGTAACATCAATTCGTTCATGATTAGAATTGATAATAGACAAACTATTTTTCACCGCTGCAAAGTATCTTTCAGTAGGTGATGGCAATCTCGCTCAGTAATTATTGATACAATCATTAGCCGCTTCTATCCATAATTTCGCAGGGTTCAAAGCTGACTGAATACATCACAACTGATAACCACTTCATACTGATACAAATCCACTTGGACACACTATATCTGCAGAAGAATTATTCACTTGATCCACTAATGCGTTCCACTTGGAGGCAGTCAATGTTTCACCATCTGTAGCATTTAGTGAACTAGCAAACACATACAATGCTCATCACAAAAACATTGCAATCAATAATCCAACTCATTGCAAAAATCATTTTTTCAAACTAGTTATATTTCCTGCCATTATAAAGATATTACTGATAAATAATATCAATATTGTAAGTAAATTTATAATAAATTCAAGGAAAAAATTATTTAAGATATAAGATAAATCAACAATGCTTATTTGTTAAGCAAATTTGTCATTCATAGAAGATCTAAATTGATTGATTGCTTTTTGTTTTTCATCTTTAGTATCTTCAAATTCTTCATCTTCTTCAGGCTCTTCTACTCCATCAAAAGCCTTACCATTATCTAACAATTCTACCATAACTGTGAACTTTTCCCGAAGCTCTTCAATTAATTGTTGTTCAACTTTTTCACTTCAATCACTTGATTCAATTGCTATTTTTACTTTATTAAATCAATCTAAAACCATCGCTGCAATTGCAGCTGCTTTATTTATGTTTGTAGTACTTTTGATGTGGTAAACAAATTTATCAATTAATTCATGTCAAGGGTGTTTTTCAATAAGATCTAGACATTGCTTTATAATTATTTTTTCCATTTCATGATTGTTCTCCATTTGGTGTAAGATTTAATGTTACTAAAAAGAGGTTTTAATACTTTTCGTTTTCAACACTAATTACTACTATTTTTATAAAATTATCAAACACATTATAATTATACTAAAATTACTTATACTGACCAATACAATAAATCCAAATAAATATTGAAAAAAATGTAAAGTACCTCAAAACAAGCTTATAATAATGATTTACTAATAATTTTCTTCTTCAAAAAAAAACTGGCAGGAAATTCCTACCAGTGTTAAAAGCTTATGATTCTACTCCATAATTGCTTGCTATGTCTTTCAATTTGTCTACAGATTTTCGATTTTCCTCTAAAGACTCAAAATCAGCAATCAAACTATTCCAAGTTAATGAAAAGAATTTCGTGATTTTTACTTGACCTACAGTGTCATTTGATGTTAAGATTTCTTTCATAAAATCTGTAAAAATCCTCAGAGTGTAATTCACAACTCTTTCGTAAATCTGGTCTTTTTGATTGCGTGATTCCAATTGTTGGATTACCTTGCTTGCCAAATCAATCAAAATCTGAAAGATTTTATGATTTGAAACATCCAAGAGTTTGGGCTTTGACTCAAGCTCAGAGCGAAGGTCTAATAATTGTGTTTTGACAATTTTGAGACGAAGTGCAATTGGAGTGTATTTTTCTACCAATTGAGGTTCAGTGACCATAGTGTGTTGCTGCATTTATACTCCCTCCATTTTTAGAATATTACTTCATAGCAATACACTTATAATTGAAAATAAAAAAATTTCAACAAGAATGGTATTATTAAAATAATATATTATTCTTCTATTTCAGGTATTGTTGTTTTAATTTTTTCGACTGTTGATTTATATGTTAGTAGATACTTTTCAAATTTTTCTAATTGTTCATATTTAGGTGAATCTATTGGTAAAATATTTTTAGCTTCTTGACACCTTTCCAATAAAATATTTGGATCAAAATTCATTTCACTTGAAGATATTAGATTTGCATTTTTAGGCTTATTATTCATATCTTGTATCAATAGATTTGCTTGAAATAATTTATCATCAATTGCTTTATATTGAATTGAAAAAAAATATACAAAAATTATTATCAAAAACACTACTACTCATTGAAGACCGTAAGTTTTTATTTCGGTAAACTTTGAATTTGGAATTAACTTATCAGATTGATTTTTATTATTAATAATTTCTTCTTTATCTGAATTTAATTTATCTACTAATTGGGTATTATAATATTCAAGATTATTAGATAATTGTGATATTCAAATATCTAATTCTGATAGTTTTTGATTGAAAGTTTCATTATATAAATTCATTCTATCATCAAGATTATCTAATACTTTGGTATAATTAGAAACATCGTCTTCATTTTGATTTAATGAATTTATAGCTGTTTCATTGAATTTTGATATTTCATTTATTAATACCTCTATTGAATTGTTTAATTTAGTCAATTGTTCTTTATCTATTATATTTAAATTATCTATTATAGTCGAATTATCTTGAATTGGATTAATTTCTTTAATATCTGTAGTATCTTCAGCAATATCTATTTCGTTATTTTCATCAAGAAAAGTCTCTTTCATAAATTCTTTAACTCTTTCATCTACTTTGATATCTTGATAAGCAATTGCTTTTGATAAATGAAGTCATTCATAACTTTTACATCTACTCAAAGCAACATACAATTGTCAGTTTGCAAATGCTCATTTTCAAACATGAATATTTACTTTATCAAATGTTAATCATTGTGATTTATGAACAGAAATAGCTCGTGCTAGTTGAATTGGGTATTGATGTACTGTTCAAATAATATATTCATCTAACTTCTTTGTTATTGGGTTATATTTATATTCAACAATGTCCCATTTTTCTCTTTTAACTAATACTTCAGATCAATTATCTAAATGAATTTTTAATTCATATTCTCAATTTATATTATTTATTTGAATAACATTTCATGTTGATCAATTTACCCGTTTATTATTTATATCATTTTTAATCATCATAATTCTAGCTCAAACTTTAACTTTTATTATACTAGTAATATCATTCAATTCTTTTCTATTAAATAATGATTCATTAGAAAGTTTAGGTTTAAGTTTATACTCATTTCATTGTAACTTTTTCAGTCTTTGATTATTAATAAAATCTGAAGTTGTTGAATCATCAAATCAATCTTGATTTTTAATTCTTCTGTAAAAACACAAATTAATTATTTCATCATTAACTTGCCTGATAACTCTATTATTTAATTTTAACAAATCGATTTCAGTAATAGAATTATCTCTTACTTTATTTAATAATTTAACATATTCTAAATCTTTTTGACGGTAAATTTTTCTTAGTTCGATATTTCTAATATCAAATGTAGAATAAATTAATGACTGAAAAAAATATGATAAACCAGGATAAACTTTATAATAAGGCAGTTGCCTATCTTCAGAATTTATTATAGGAGATAATTGAAATAAGTCTCATACTAAGACCATTTGAACTCATCAAAAAGGCAAATTAGATTGTTTAAATTTTTTACATATTAAGTCAATGAAATCTAGAGTATCTGGACTAACCATAGAAATTTCATCTAAAATAATCATATCTAAATAATCAAATATTTTTTTTACATTTTCATTCTCAGAATATCATGAAATATATGGTCAATGTAGAGCAAATTTGATAAAATGAGCTCACTTTTTCTTAGATAGTCCAAAAAATCTATTTATTGTTTGTCATCATGCATTTAAAGCAGATATTCAAGTATGAGAAAGTATTACAACATTCTTCTTATATTCTTGGGATTCATTATTTAATCTTATAAATTCTTTTATCAAGGTTGATTTTCAAGTTCACGCCTTTCAAGTTAAAAATAAATTTTGATTTGATTGTAACATAATATTCAAAGCTTCTTTAGCTTGTGGGTTGTTGGAGAAATCTACCATTATATTTTTGTTAAAAATTAATAACAATTATATAGTGTAATAGTAAAATGTCAATAGCATTTTATTAAAATTCTATTCAGCTAAAATTTCTACAAGAATAGCATTTTTCTCTACAATAGAAAAACCGATAGGAATAACTACCGGTTGGATTTTGATTAGTCGCATTCTTGCTCTGTTTGGGACAAGGATTTGACTCTATCTTTGATTCTATTAATATGACGAATAAATGAGTTTTGCATCGACAGTTTTGAAGAATGAGAAAGAAGATTGTAATTCTCATACACAGCAGGAACAAGTTCAAGTGCAATAAGTCTGAGATCTGAAGCCTTTTCACCTTGTGGTAAATTCACCATCGACTTTATGTATTCCTCTTTCAACAAATACAGTAGTGCCAAATACTCTTGCTTTGCTTCACCGTCTTCCATAGTTTCTTCAACTTCATGAATATGCCGTTCAAGCCTACTATTAAAAGGCTTTGACGCTCTTAATCGCCTTTCAACCTTAGCAGTACACCTGCGAAAAGCTTCCTTTTCTTTGGATTTATTGTGACTTTTATAAAGAGAAGTTACACAAACAATACAAAGCAAAAACAAAGCTATAAGCGCAAAACTGTGAGTAGGTGTAAATTTGAATAGTTTGGTCAAAAGAATATAACCGCTGTAACTAAGACACAATGCCACGAAGATTCTCACAAAGCTGTTCATAACATTCTCCTAAAGCTTGATATTAATGATACTAAAGTACTTATTAATAAATTATTTGGAAAAAATAGCAAGTGAAAAATTATTTATAAAAACAATTTTTTTGATTAGCTTCAATGATCTTGATACAATTCCAAATTTATAGTTGCTTTTTTCAACACTGCATTGATTATGTTTTCATCTGGTAGATTAATTACATCTTTTTTCAAGTTTTGAAATTTTCCGCCATGTACCTCAAGTATAAATCTTTGATTTGTCAGTATTATAAACTCTAAAATTATCAGAAGCTTGCCGATAAGACAAAAAAACTCAATCATTAGATACATGATCAAAATACCGGTATGAATCTGGAACAGATGTAGTTGAATTGCCACTTGGACTATTCCGAAGGATTCTCCATTCACAGTTTGGATCAAAAAATGTTGTTGTATCTCAAGTATCTACTGCAGTCCAACCATTACTATTAGCAGCTATTGAATCTACTTTATTAACTAATGCATTCCATTTGGTAGCAGTAAGTGTTTCTCAGTCAGATGCAGTTAGTGAGCTAGCAAAGACGAAGATTCATCATCACACTAGTAATGCTAGCAAAAATCACAATCACTTTACAAATCAATTTCATAGATTACTTATAAATTTTTCCATTATTATGCCTTTGAGTAAAATAAATACAATATTATAAATAAATTTTAGAAATTCAATATATTATTATTGGATTATCTATACTACTTATAAATCTCTATTTTATGAGAAAAAAATATTTCTTTCCAATATACAATTCAACATAAAAAAAACCATTGAAATAAAATTCCAAAAAATAGAAAAAATAAAGGGTGCAGGTTTGACATAAAATGTAAAAAACTAATCTGTAATCCCACTTAGTGGAAATTCCTAAACAAACTTTTGCAAAAATAGTGTGAAATTTGTTGACTTTTGATTAAATTCTACTATACTTTTATAGAATTATAACTTACCAAAATATCTATGAATTACTGATACACCCGTGAAGAAATATTAGATAAAATTGAGATGTTAATCTCCCAAAGCCATAATTTGTCATGGTCTCTTTTGGATTATGGGAAAGGGCTGGATGACAATGAGTTGGAAAAGTTTTTGGTGTTGGTCTATGAAGCATTGCAAAGAGAGAAAAAGCTTTATGGTGAAGAAAAGGCAAAGCTAATGCAAATTGTGAAAGATTACTATGCATGAGCTATTTATCAATACCATAGACTAATAAGGCTTTTCCTAAAAAACAAAGAATCACAAAATGTAAAAATATAATTTAGATAATAATAGACTAAAATGAGTAACTTAGAAAAAAAGGTCACAATAAATGAGTGATGAGCAGAAGATAGATTAAGCTCTTATAGAAGCTCTTTTGATCAACAACAAAATATAGTTGGATGAAAAAAACAGGAAATATGAGCTTGAGAAGTAGACAAAGTAGAAATTCAAATAATGCACGACAGATCTGATGCTATGAAAGAAGGTAAAAAACAACTTGGTGAAGGTGGAGATTTGCTAGTTGGATTGAATACTTGCAACAATATACAAGACCTAAAAATGATGTTGAAATGAATCAATGTTGACAAATCAAAAATGGACTCTATTATGGCTTCATAAAAAGCTAATTACATAATTATTAATTTTCTCTTGAAATTTGTCGTAGCATCATTATAATGTAGGTGCTACGATAAGGATATTTATATATTAGATGCGGTATTTTGCATTTATTATTGATAATCTTTATTGATTTAATTTTATAATTTAATATTTTTGAAATGTGAAAAATAATCGGAATTGACCTATGAACAACTAATTCAGCTTTTGCATATATGTTGTGAGATAAATGAGAAATCATACCTAACGCAGAATGAGACAGAACAACTCCTTCAGTGATTTATATAAAGTGAGACCAACTTTTGGTAGGTAAACTTGCTAAAAGAAAAGCAGTACTAGAACCAAAAAATGTAGTTTACGAAGTAAAAAGATTTATCTGAAGAAAATTTAGTGAAGTAAAAGAAGAAGTAAAACATACTCCTTATGACATCAAAGAATGAACTGACGGATGAGTGCTTATTTCTATTGACAATAAAGAATACAAACCAGAACAACTTTCAGCTTTTATTTTGAAGAAAATCAAGGAAGATGCTGAAAAATATATTGGTGACAAAATTGATAAGGCAGTAATTACTGTGCCTGCTTATTTCAACGACTCGCAAAGAAATGCTACAAAGGCAGCTGGAGAAATCGCTGGACTACAAGTAGAAAGAATTATCAATGAGCCTACTGCTGCTGCTCTATCTTACGGATTGGGAAAAGCAAAGGACGAAAAGGTTGCTGTATTTGATCTTGGTGGAGGTACATTCGATATTACAATATTAGATATTGGATCAGAATGAACTTTCCAAGTATTGTCTACTAGCTGAGATACTCATTTGTGATGAGCTGATTTTGACAAAAGATTGGTTGAGTTATTTATGAAAAACTTCAAAGATAGAGAAGGAATAGATTTAGCATGAAATGCAATGGCTTTGCAAAGACTAAAAGACGAAGCAGAAAATGCAAAAATCCAACTATCTCAATCAGAAAATGTAGAAATCAATATTCCATTCATTATGACTGGACCAGATTGACAAGCTAAACATATTCAAGAAATCTTAACAAGAGCACAATTTGAAAATCTTACTAGTGACCTACTAGAAAGAACTAAAAAGCCAGTATTAGATGCTCTAAAAGATGCAAAACTTTCACCTAACGATATCAACGAAGTAATATTAGTATGAGGTTCTACTAGAATCCCAGCTGTAAAGAATATTGTAAAACAAATCTTTGGTAAAGAACCAAAACTTACTGTAAATCCTGATGAGGCTGTATGAATTTGAGCAGCTATTCAATGATGAATAATTCAATGAGATGTTACTGATATATTACTGCTAGATGTAACTCCGTTGAGTCTATGAGTAGAAGTAGAATGAAGTATAGTAGATGTTGTAATTCCTAGAAATACAACAATCCCTGCAAAAAAAGAAAAAGTATACTCTACTGCAGTAGATAATCAACCAGCTGTAACTATCAATGTCCTTCAATGAGAAAGACCAATGGCTAGAGATAATAAGTCATTGTGACAGTTCAATCTAGAATGAATACCGCCAATGAGAAGAGGTACTGCACAAATTGAAGTAACATTTGATATTGATGCTAACTGAATCTTACATGTTTCAGCTAAAGAAAAATCTACAGGTAAGTCACAAAATGTAAAAATTCAATGAGCTACTAATATCTCTGATGAAGAAATCAAAAGAGCACAAGACGATGCAGAAAGATTTGCAGAAGAAGATAAAAGACAAAAAGAACTTATTGAAGCTAAGAACAAGCTAGAATCTATGGCTTATCAAGTGGAAACTTTCATCAAAGAAAATGGTGAAAAAATAAGTACAGAAGAAAAGACAGCTATTGAATCTTTGGTTGCTGATGCAAATTCTTTGAAGCAAGATCCAAATACAACAAAAGAACAAGCAGATACAAAATATGCTGAAATAGAAAAAGCTATGAATGAATTATATCAAAAAATGTGAGCACAAGCTCAACAATGACCTGCTGAAGATATGAATCAATGACAAGCTCCACAAGAAGATAATTGACCAGAAATTGTAGATGCAGATGAAATAAAATAGTTTTCAATTATTTAAAAAAAGAAAGAACGGTGAAAATCGTTCTTTTTTGATTTGTGTATTTTGACTTTTTTCAATAAATATTTATAATATGTTATTTAGTTGATAAAAAAACAAAAATGTCTAACTTTGAAAACCCAAAAGAAATTGAAAACAAAGAAAATTGAGAATTAAACAGAGAAGAAGCTGAACAATTGAAAAAATTGAAATGAAATGATGAATTCACTAAACTAGTAGAGAAATGACTTAAGGATGACAACATTGTAAAACCTACTTTGGTTCCGGAAAACATTGCAAAGCCAACATCAGCTCCAGATAATATTGTGAAGCCTACTATAGCTCCAGAAAGTATCGCAAAGCCAACCTCTGCTCCAGATAATATTGTGAAGCCTACTATGGCTCCTTAATATGGATATAGCATTTGCAAAGTAAAAATTCTTACATTTCATAAGACTTGATTTTAATTCAGGTCTTTTTTTATTATTCAACTATATATGATCTAATAATTTTTCAGTTGGATACTTGGAATATTGCATTTTTGGTAAACAAATATTTTCAATTTTTGTATATACTATAATTTACTAGCAAGTCTCATCACTGTTTTACAGTAATTTTATTTTTTTGTACAAATATATCTTTGTTTATTCTAATAAATTCTTTCAAACTAATTTTTCTATTTATTCTCAAATTATATGCTTCTTCGTATTTTTGATTATTGATAAAATCATAGTATTTGTCAATGATTTCTGCATCATTTGTAACTGAAGCATATTCTGTCTTATTATAATCTATAAGTACATAAGTTCAAATTTCCACCCATTGATAAAGTTGCTTAATATCTTCATCTCATATTCTTACACATCAAGCATTTCATTGATGTCAGATAATGGTATTGGATACTATATTTCAATCAATATCAGTTGCTAATCAATGAAGTCAGTATTCTCATTTCCAAAACTCCATCCAATAAGGCATATATACTTTAGCTAATTTGGAATACATGAAAGGATGTTTTTTAACTATTCTAAATCTTCAATTAGGAGTAGGATTTTTGAAATTTCATGCTGATACAGAAAAGGATCAAATCTTATTTCATTTTTCATAATAAGTTAACATATTAGCATAAGTATTTACACGAATCACTTTATCATACTTTTCATAATCGTCATAGTAATATTTTTTCCCAAATCCAAAATTAATTAGACTAATAATTACAATAAAAAACAATAATAACTTTTTCATGTCCATATCTAAAATTAAAATATTTTTAAGTAGCATACTTGGAATTTATGAAATTTCAAATAATATTAGTTAATAAAGAATATTAATAATATATTTTTTTATAAATTATTTATTCCAAAATGCAAATAAATATTGTTATCTTAATTTGTCCCTAATAAACTAATAAATTATATATCCCCCTACAATCAAGCAATCACAAGTATTTCTATCAAAGTTCATTTGGATTGCTTCGCTTTGCTCGCAATGACGATTAAATACTCTTCCGTCATTGCGAGGAGCATCGAGACGAAGCAATCTAAATAACTATTATTCTTTTTATTATAACTACTAATATTATCATCAGAATTATCTGGATTGCTTCACTTTGTTCGCAATGACGAATTTATTCTCAGGTATCTAGCTTCTAAGTGCATCTACAGGATCCAATTTACTAGCTTTATATGCTGGATAATATCAGAAAAATATTCAAACAAATACAGCAAAGAAAAATGCTAAAATTGTTCAAAACAAACTTGATGTAACCTCTATCAAATTTAAATATCTTATTAACGGAATTAATCACTCTCAAACTAAAACTCCAATTATTCATCAAGAAATACTAAGAATAATAGATTCAAATAAAAATATATTTAATATATCTATTTTTCTTATTCATATTGAAGACAAAATTCATATCTCCTTGGTCCTTTCGGCAACTCATGCAAACATAACATTCATTATTCATATTCAAGATACTATTAAAACTATTATAGCAACTCATGTCAAAAGTATAGTCATGGTTTTTGAGGCCTCTTTTGCAGCTACCACTTTAGATCATTGGTCAACTATTCTAAAATCATCTGTATCATTATTTTTTAATTTATGAGACTCTCTAAGAATGCTTGCAACTTCGTCAATTGCATTATTTATACTTTCTATATCTTTTGCAAGCATTACAAGCCTTGGTGTAGCACTTGTTCAAATAATACTTTTTGTAGTTTCATAAGGAATAAAAACAGTATCGTCGTATGTTATAGGTCATAAAGAAGTTCAAGATCTATCGAAAACTCATATAATCTCAACTTTTTTTCATCCTAAAGAAATTGTCTTTCATATTAGATCATTTGTTGTCCCAAAAAAATCAAGAGCTGCTCAATTTCACAAAACTGCATATTTCGATTTATCTTCTAATTCAATTTCGTCAAAATATCTTCAATCTTTGATTTTCAGGCTTGAAATTTCTAAAAACTCTTTTCATATTCAAAGTATTCATAATGATAGGGAATTAGAAGAATCTGATACTATCAATTTTGATTGCAATATTGAGGTTGCTTTATCTACATATTTTGCCTGCTCTTTGATTGAAGGAATATCATTTTCACTTAATTTTGATAATTTTCATGAAATATTGACTGGATTAACCATTATTGAAGTAACTGCTAAGTTTGCATATTGATCCTCTATAGATTTTTGTGCTCAAAGTCATATTGCAATTACTAGTACTATTGTAGCTACTCATATAATAATTCAAAGGGAACTCAAAAAGCTTCTAAGTTTATTATTATAAAGAGATTGAAGGGCTATTTTAAGTATTTGAAACATTATTGTTTTTTAGAAAATATAAAATAAATTATTATCAAAATTAAGAATGATGATAACCTAACTATAAGATGTAATTTTCAAGTTATAAAATAAGTTATAGCAAATCATATAAAAAAAATAAACATTTTAAATACTTTATTTATCATATGATTCTTCTTTTAGTTTGTAATTACAATCAACTACTTTTCAATCTTTTAAAAAAATTATCCTATCAGAATATTTTGCTACAAGTGAAGTATGAGTTACCATTATTATAGTTTTTCATGATTTATTTAAATTTTTCATCAAATCCATAATTTCTACAGTTGTATCTGAATCTAATGCTCAAGTTGGTTCATCAGCTAAAATTATATCTGAATTATTCATCAAACTTCTCGCTATACTGACTCTTTGTTGTTGTCATCAAGATAATTCTCAAGGACGATTATTTATTTTATCTATAAGCTTAACTTTATCTAAAAGAGAAATAGCTATTTCTTTTTTTTCTTTAAAAGTTTTATCTAAATATATTCATGGAAGCATTACATTTTCAAGTGCTGTAAGCTTTGGAATAAGATGAAACTGCTGAAATATAAATCAGATTTTTCTATTTCTAATATAAGATAATATTTCATTATCTTTAAACTCTGAAACATCTTCATCTTCAAAATAATATTTTCATGAATTAGAGTGATGTAAAAATCAGATAATGTTTAAAAGCGTTGATTTTCAAGATCAACTTTCTCACATTAATGTTACAAACTCACCATTTTGTATTTCTAAATTTACTCATTTTAAAACAGGAATTTCTAGTCAATTTGTCAGATAATATGATTTTTTTATATCAATCATTTTTATAATAGGGCTTGTATTCATATTATATTATTTAATATTTAACTTTCTCTCAACTTTTTAGTCAAGATATAACTTCAACATTTTTTCAATCAGTAAATCAAGTTATAACTTTGCGAATAGTTCAATCCTCCATCATTACTCAAGGTTTTCAAGAATAACTTTTTACACTTGCAACTGGAATAATTAATACATCATTTACTTCTTTGGTAATCAACTGAACAGTAGTACTTAATCCATCCTTTATTCTTTCATCATTACTTATAAAAGATACTTGTACTTTATATGAAACCATTTCATTTGTATCAATTGTTGCCTTGTCATCTACATAAATAACTTCTCAAGTAAGTGTAATTCAATCAATTGCATCAAAATTAATATAAACTTTTTGATCTTTTTTAACTTTTATAACATCAAATTCTTCAACATAAATTTCTGCTAAAAAAATCTTATCATCTATTATATTAACAAAAGCATCTTTTAAGGAATTAGTTGATTCTCAAGCTTGTCCATTTATTGATACAATTTTTCATTTAATAGGTGATATTAAAATACTATCATCTTTTTTCTTTTTTACTTCTTTAAGATTCTCTTCAGCCTGCAAGATAGCCATATAAAATGGCTGCAATTCAGATTCATCATTGTATTTTTTACTATCTAAACTAGCTTTAGATATATTACTTTGAGCTTGAGAAAGCAAAAGGGTGTTTTCTTTCTTGTCATTTAATTCTTCTAAATCAAATCCTAAATCTTGGATCTTTTGAGTAGCTTTTTCCAAGTCTAAACTGTTTTGCAATATTACCTTTTCTAAACTTGAATTAGCAATTGTTATTTTTCAATTTGTAGTTTCCAAATCTTTTTTTTGTGATAATACTTTAGATTCTATTAAAATTTTTAATTCTTGTAAATCTTGATATAACTTCATATAATCGCTGCTATCTTTTTTAGATTGGGATAGTGTACTTTCAAAATTATTGATATAATTGTCTATAGATTCTTGGGATAAATTAACACTTGATATAGAATTTTTCAAAACATCAACAGTATAAGATAATGTTTTATTCAATTCTTTATTTATTAAACTAAAATCTAAAACTCTTTTTTCTATTTCAGAATAGTTATCTAAATTTTGAAAATCAATAGTTTTTCTATAGTTTTCCCATGATTTATAAAAAACTTCAAAGCTCTCTTTTGTTCAAATAAAACTTTTTTCTGCAATATTCTTCAAAGAATTATCCTTTGCTCATAAAAGTAATTCAAAAGAATCATTTTGATATCTATTAGCTACTGTAATGCCCAATAAAACATCTATATTATATAAATTTTTTTCTAAGCTTGTAATCATCTGACCAGTTTCCATAACAAGCTGAGATGCTAATGATTTATATTTTTCTTGTTCTTGTTTTATTGTATTTTCAGAAGAAGAATAAATGTTTTCATATTCAATTTTTAATATTTCTAAATTGTTGTTTGATTGCAATATATCTATTTCTTGTTCTTTCTTCAATGTTTCTAAATCTCTTTTTGCTATTTCTATATCATTTATCAAAGAATTTATTTGTGTGTCAATTTCTTTTTGAGAAACTTCTAGAGTTATAATGTCTTTTTCTAATTGCTTTTTTGATACATCTAACTCCAAATCACTTATTCATCTCTTTTTTATTTCATAATTTGTTTTTGCAACATCTACTGCTATTTGTGCTTTTGATATATCGATGTCTAAATATTTGGAATCAAGAATTGCAATTTTGTCTCAATTCTGTATATAATCTCAAGGTTGTTTATATATTTCTTTTATTATTCAATCTCAAACAAAGTTTAAACTATACTCATTTTTTAAAACAACCCTTCAATCTGCCTCAATAAATGTTTTTAAATCTCAGTTTTTAACTGTGGCTATTTTAATTTCTTTATTTGAAGATAAATTCAGTTCTTTAGGAAAAATATAATTATATCAAATATATATTAAAACTATTATAAAAATAACAAGAAATGATTTTTTGATTTTTGAACTTTTGGATTTCTTATCAATTTCAGATATTAAGGACATTTTTATGGTTATTAATAATTAATTATTCAATGAAAGATATTTTTACGAATTCAGCTACTTTTTGGTTTTCTATAGAATTATCTAACCATATAGACAAATAACCTCATAATTTTATATCAGATAAACTTCATTCTTCAACTGGAGCATCACTACCTTGAGCCGTTTTTTTACTCATTGGTATTCAAACTGGAATAATCACCTTAACTTGTCATAAAACTGCGTTATTGATTTCCTCTTTTAATGCCATTCTAGTTGATTCGTCAAGAGATTGCATATATTTCTTTTTTTCTGCTGGTGTCATATTAAAAGTTGGATCTTTTGAACTATCCACTTGAGATATTGTAATTTCATTTCATTCTTGAGAAACTACTTTTCAATAAATATCAATTTTTCTTTCTGGTTGATTTAATGATAGTTCATTCGCGATATCATCATTTACTGAACTTGTTGTGTTGTCAGTATTTGAACAAGCAGATAAAAGTAATACAGATGCAAATACAATTAAAAGATAAGATGTTTTCATTATTTAAAACATTAACTAAATAAAAAATAATAATTTGATTATACACTATTTAGGTAAGAATCATGTAAGAAAATATATATTTAATTTAAAAATTATTCTATTCTTTTTTACACAAAATGCAAATAATAAATATTATTAAAAATCCCATAAAAATAATCAATAACATCTTTTTTTCAAAGCTCATTTGGATTGCTTCACTTTGTTCCCAATGACGAATTAATTTCATTACAATGTTTACTTTGGATTGCTTCACTTTGTTCGCAATGACGTAATAATTTCATTACAATGTTTACTTTGAATTGCTTCGCTTTGCTCGCAATGACGAATTAACACTCTACAATCAGGCAATTACTTCTATTTCTATCGAAGCTCATTTGGGAAGTGCAGATACTTGGACCGTGCTTCTTGCAGGTTTGGTAACAAAATATTGTGCATAAATACTATTTACTATTTGGAAATCATTCAAGTCAGTAAGAAATATTGTAGTTTTCACTACTTTTGAGAAATTTGTTCAAGCGGCAAGTAATAATTGCTCAATATTATGGCATATCTTGGTAGTTTGATTCTCTATTCCTTCTACTAAATTCATTGATTGAGCATCTAATCATATTTGTCAGCTTAAGTACACAAAATCTCAAACTTTTACTCATTGAGAGTAGGGTCAAATTGCTTTTGGTGCTTTATCAGTATTTATAATTTCTAATTGCATTTTGATTTTGTAATTAAGTTAAAAAGTCATAATACATTTGGTTGTAAGTAATATCTTCAAAGTGAATATTATTTTCATTCATTTTACTAATAATATTTTCAAATAAATATTTTTCATTTGCTTCTAATCATACTAATGCTGGTCATCTTTCTTTAGCACTTTTCTTGATATATTCAAAATAAACAACATCTACTCACTCTCACAAAATATCCAAAAACTCTCTCAATGCTCAAGGTCTTTGTGGAAATGATATGATAAAATATCTTTTCAATCATTCATATTTTAGGCTAATATCTTGAATTTCTGGGAGTTTGGAAAAATCAAAATTACCTCCACTAAGTATACAAACTACATTTTTCCCTTGGATTTGATCTTTCACTGAATCTAATGCAGCAATTGTCAATGCTCAAGCTCACTCCAAAATAATTCATTGATCATCTAATAAGTTCAACATCACTGTAGCCAAATGTCAGTCTTGCACTGTTAGCATATCATCCAAAACATTTTTACATATTTCATAAGTATTATTTCACACAGTTTTTACTGCAGTTCACTCAGCTATTGTATTTGCACAATTTAGAGTTACAACTTTAGAAGCACAAATTGACTCTTTCATTCAACAAGCGTTTTCAGGTTCAACTCAAAATATTTTGGTTTGTGGAGAAAGTTCTTTGAAAATCGAGCCTACTCATGCAGAAAGTCATCCACCACCAATTGGCACCAACAAATAGTCTACCTCTCAACTTTTGAAATCATTGATTATTTCTAGTCAAACCGTTCACTGTCACACAATAACTTTGTGATCATCAAAGGGATGAATAAAACTATTCCCATTTTCTTCACAATATTTCATTGCTTGCTGGTATGTTTCATCAAAACTATCTCACACAAGCTCTATTTTCACATAAGCACCACCAAAAGCTCTAGTTTTCCTAATTTTTTGGGATGGAGTAGTCTGAGGCATAAAAATAGTTCATTGAATCTTGAAGATCTTGCAACAAAGCGCCACTCACTGAGCGTGGTTTCCTGCACTTGCAGCTACTACTCACAAATCTTTCTCTTCTTGACTCAAACTTGAAATCAAATTGTAAGATCCTCTGATTTTGTATGAGCGAACCAGTTGTAAATCCTCTCTTTTTAGATAAACATTAGCTCCAAACTTTTTGGATAGAGAATGATTATGCTCTAAAGGGGTTTGTTTCACAACATTGCCATCAAAGTTTTTCTGTGCTTTAATTATGTCTGTAAGGGTAATTGAGTTCATATCTTTTGGTATTTTATGGGAGTAAAAGACTAATTTAGTAATTACAGGATGAGGATTTGGATTTGGATTAGGATTTGGGAGAAGCAATATAGTTTAAGTTTAAAGGAAAAGACAGAGGAAAGGGTTTTGTATACAACGAAACTTTGCTATAGCTTTTGCTTTTCCTTTAAACTGTACAATCCCCTTGGTACTAATTACTTGGTACTAAATACTGAGTACTATGGTAATAGCCATATACTAAAAACCCTGCCACGATTGCTGGCAGGATTATATTGGTATTTTATCAACATATAAACTCCTATCCAGCCGTTGGTAGTAGAATAATAATGCTAATAATAATACTATTTCTTAATTTCATTTTTTGAATCTTATTTTAAAGATACTTATTTGTAATCAAAATTATTTCAATTGCAAGAAATTATTGAGATTGTTAGAAAAAGAATACAAATATGTATCTTTAAGCTAAGTCGTATTGTAATATTATCCAATGAAAAGATCTATTTAATTTCTCATTTTATTAAATCTGAACTATTTCAAATTAAAATTGAAACAGAAAATCAATTAAGAGATATAGCTTTTCATCAATTTCATCAATTAGCTCAAACTGTTTGACATTCTCCATTTCCTCAAGAAGCATCTCATCATTTTTCTCCTGACTTTCACCAAGCTCATCAAGAAGATCACCATCATCACAAGTTAGAACCATAGGTAGCTCTACTTCATCAAGCTCAAGGTCAATCAAATGTTCATTGTTCTCATCAACTTTGTCATGTTGCATTTTGACAAGCTGCAGCTATTCATCATGCTGCCGGAATTCGAGACTGTCCTCAACCTCATCATCATCAAGCAGACTTTGTACTGTAATATGTACAAGCTCATCATCATCATCAAGCTCATCATCATCATCAAAATATATTTCAATAATTTTCAATTTGTAAATTATTACCAATTGAAATAGCATTTCATCAATTTCATCATAAAATTGGAGACGGTCGATACCTTCAAGCAGAATTACCTCAAGCTCATCCCATTCAGTAAATATTTCAATAATTTATTAATAATACTGTTGAATTTAATGCAAATCAAGTAATATTCAATGCAGGTATATTCGTGTTGTCAGAATATAAGACAACTCAAGTATTGATTAATATTTTTAAGTTAACATATCAAGTATATTGTAAAATATTGTTAATATTTGCTTTAGATAAATTTCAAGTTATGTATAAATTAATGTCTTTTTCTTCAAGCAATAATGATCAGCTATTGCAAGACAGTACTGAAGTATAATCAAAATTATAATTAGTTCATGAAACATAACTACTTACATTTAGATATTCTCAACTTAAAATAGTATCATATGTTATAATCTTTGACTTTACAATATTTGAAGAAATAGATCAAGAATCACACGTTGAACCACTAATGACGCATTGTCAATTATTGAATGAATATCCTTTTTCACATTTAAAATTACAATCACCAAATTCTTCATTATAATCCCAATTTTTTGATTCAACTTGCTGTCAATTTATAATTGCATTTAATGGAAAAAATCAATTACAGGAAAAGACTTTATTTGCATTTAATAATGCAAACTGATCTATTGTTATTAATTCACTTTTATTTGAGCAAGTAACTTGTACTTGTCATAGTGTCATTGTGTTAATTTTGATATTTTGGCAAGATTCCAATGTATTAGAACTCTTTAATGCAATATTTCACTGCTCATCAATATATAATAGTTTAATAATTCAGTCAATTCATTTATTATATGATAAGTTTATATATCATCATCAAATATCTTCAATTTTAAAATTAGTAACTTGTTGTGTTTCTATTTTTTCTTCGTCTATAGATTCATTTGAATTTCATTCTATTTTCAAGCTTACAATAATACTTTCACCACTTTCTTTTTGAATTTTTAATAAGTATACATTTTCCCATATTTGAAATATATCTTGATTATTAATTAGACTATTTTCATTTATTTCCAAATCTTGTTGTTGTATTATTTCTCAGTTTTTTCATAATTTTATTCTAGTCAGATGAAACTTCCCATCTCATCATATATATCATATCAAATATACATCTATTTCCATTTCTATTATTCTTGGCAGTCTACACTCAAATGGCAACTCAGATTCAATCACTTCACTACTTGTTGGTGATATAGTTACTAATTTTGTTTTCCCTACTGTTGTAGTAGTTCATTCACTATAAACTCAAACTACTCATCAAACTAATCATCATCCAATTCATGAAACAAATCATCATATAGTTCTCCTTATATAACTTCATCCTCAACCTCATCCACCTCAAATAGAACTAATCACTCATCATTGTGATCATCACATTCTTGGTTTTGTGTATCTTACCAATCACCCTCAAACTCATCCATAAATTATTTCATATCATCCTCACGAAGATGTTTGTCTTACTATTTTGATTTCTCATTTATCTTCACTTAATCACTCTCAATTAAATATAGTTATTGGAGCAGACTTCTTAACGAATTTCTTTTTCTTATTTACTGTAGGTTCATTAATATTTAATTCTACTTCTATTATTTGTATTTCTCATGATGGCAATTCATACAAAAACAAGACATACT
>JAZHDC010000111.1:0-3876 GCA_036541305.1 Candidatus Absconditabacteria bacterium | reverse complement strand
GTTGGTAAGCTGATGGAAGAGATGCTATTCTAACATGTAATGGTAAAGTTTGGAACTCCTACCAGGACTACCTGAAACAGTGCGAAGAGCGCCGCATCCCCAAAGGTCGCCGCCCGTCTCAAGAATAATCAGATGTAGGTAAAATTCTGTATCACTCTATATAATACAATCAAAGTAAACTTATAATTCGAAATAAAAACAATACTTTTTTCATATATAATATTTGTTTTAACTAAAGAATCTGCTGAATAGCAATAGCGATTAGGGATTGGAGTAGATTTATTAATACAATGTACTATTCCCTATCGCAATCTGCTAATTAGTTTGCGTTATGATAAACAGTGTCAACATCATCCTCTTCCTCAAGCATATCTATTAATTTTTCAAGTTTTGCTTCATCTGCGTCAGATAAATCTATATAATTCTCAGGAATGAATTCAATATCTGCATCTTCTATTTTGTAAGATTTTCACTCAAAATATTTTCTTGCTTGTAAAAATGAACTTTTACTAGTAATTACTTTTACTCATTCTGCAATTTCTTCATAGTCCATTACATCTATATCCATAACATCTTCTTCAAATTTTCACAAATCAAAAGTATGAAATATTTCAATTTCTTTTCACTTGTCTTTCTTTTTTTCTATCATTCAATTGATATATATAACTCAATTTTCATTGAATTGCCAAGATACTGATCAAGGTTCTCACATATTTCATCACATTTTTGTCAACATTGCTCTAATTGTAGCTCATGCTCTGTTAGTATTGGAGGCGATTGCCTTTACATACAATGCAGTTCCTCAAGGTCAATATCATTCATAATAGACTTCTTGAAGCTCATCTCCACTAACTTGTCAAGATCATTTTTTAATGGCTCTATCTATTACTTCTCTTGGCAAATTATTATATCTTGCTTTTTGTAGGGCAGCCTCCAAATTTGGATTTAGAGAAGGGTCAGCACCTCATCTAGCTGCCATTTCTATTATTTTTCAAACTTTTGTATAAACTTTAGCCTTTTTTGCATCTGAAGCCGCTTTTTTGTGTTTTATATTATGCCGTTTACTATGTCAAGCCATTCCAAATAAAATTATTATTATAAAATTATACTGATTTGATTCATTCAGATTCTATTAAGTTTTGTAACTTACTTTTCTTTACTACTACTTGTCAATCATTGTCTGTGTAAAAACAAAAAATCTCTGTTCAAATAAATGCTTCTACGTTTGAATTTCTTTTGGGCTTTCCAAAATCTAGTATCAAAATTTGTTTATCTCCTTTTTGTTTTTTTATCACTTTTACTGATTTATCAGTATCCAATTTTTCTTTGATTACAGTAGGTTTATTTGAATCATTATCAGATAAATGATTTTTTTTATTTTCTTCTTTTTCTCTAACTGATATACTAACTCACAATTTTTTTTCATATGCTTGAATAATTGTTCATGCTTTTCAGATTACTTGTCATTTATTTTTATCTGATACAAGTATTTTTATTCAATTTCATCATTCAGATTCTATGTCAACTGGAAATTTAAACTCTTTAGCAAAATAATCTTTTATATATTTTATTCAATACTCTATTAACTTTGGTGTCTTTTCTTTTCAATCTTTTTCATCTATTTTACTCAATGGCATTACTACTATTTGTTCTCAATAACTGTAAATTTCATATAATACCTGTTGAGAAGGAAACTCTTTTATCAAAACCACTGGACGAGCTAAATCTCAAGATTCCATTCAATGAGGAACTTTTACTACCTGATCCAAATTTAAAATCTTATCTATTCATCATTTTTTGATAAAAACAACAGTATCTACTACTTGTGGTATCACTCACATTTCAATTGTTCATATCAATCTTTGAATACTATCTACTGGATTAGTTGCATGAATTACTCATATCAATCCAATTCAAGTAAGTCTCAAATCCTTGAATAATAGAAAATCATCTGCATTTCTTACTTCATCATAAATAGTAAAATCAGGTCTAGATAAAAGCAATATATCTCTAATCTCTCAATGTGTTCAATATGAAAAACTATATTGGGTTACTTCTTCTCAAACCAGTAAATCACGAGGAGATTCAATTGTTTTTACTATCTTTTCATCTTCAACATACAATTGTGATAATGCTTGAGCAAAAGTCGTTTTTCACTCTCAAGGAGCTCAAGATATCAATATTCATTTAGATTGATTTTTTAACAAATCTAAAATTTGTTCATCCAAATTATAATCTTCAATTGTCAATTTCATAATAGGTTTTACTACTGTCATTTCCATTACATTAGACAATGGTGGCAATACTATTACTATTCTATAAGGTCATATTTGCAATACTTTTGAATACTTTCTATCAATCTCCAAAAATCATTCATCTAAATATTTAACTTCATCAAACAGCTTTCAAATAAGATTATCTAAAAAGTCTTTTGTTATAATATCATTTCATTTTACTGACATCCAATTTCCTGGTCTTCACTTTTTTGTAAGCAAATATGTCTTTTCTTTGAAATGTACTGAAAGTGTTTCATCATCAAAAAAACTATCTAGAATACTATTTCACTTTACTATTTCCATTAATTATGTGTATATATAAAAATATTAAAAAATAATTATATTGATTTTGTATTAGTTTTCAATAATAATATGACATTAATATAAAAATAGAGTTTAAAAGTTGCATTTACAGAAAAAATCATTAATATTGTATTAATTTATTGCTATTTTAGATAATAATGTATTTTGAAACCACCTGACTGAAACAAGTCTGAACTGATGAGACTGCAAAACAAGAAAAGATTCAATTATTATTTGAGGCGGAAACAATTGAGGAAATCAATTTGATTTTAAAGTTTTTATGAATCGTAAAGTTAAATGCTAAGGTCTTTGACTATAGTGTGGAAGAATTTTGATCAATTATATTCCAAATTGATATAAAATGAATTTTGTACAAATGAATTATCAAAAAGTGAACTCTACAAAATGAAACTATAAAAGATTGATACTACTATACAAAAAATATTCTTTGAGTAGATGTTGATCTTATCAATAATCTTATTAATCCTGTAGAAGAAGAAACTGTAAAAGAAGTAATATCCAAAATTAGAGAAGCAGAAAATCAAAAAAATACCGAAAATAAAACAATAAAATCAAGACAAGAAAAACAAATTGACGACAAAAAACTACTTGAACTTAAAGAGTTTATTTCTGCAAACCTAATTGAAGCAGATGAGCTAATTGAAAAAGTATCCAATAAAATATCTCCTATAGTTATAAAACATTGAAAAGAAATAATTGACGAATTGAAAAAGCTTAGAATGTGAAGCAATATTGAAAAGCTTACAATTAACTTTGAAAAGTTGATTAATTATATGGAAACTATTGAGATTGAATATCTAGAAGTACAAAAAAAACAAGAAATTTGAGAACAAAAAAGCACAATAGTAACTGACTTAGATATAGTTAAAGAATACAACAAATACTCAAAATCTCAAAAAAAACAAAAAGCATCTCAATTTTGAAAATTAAATCTTGAAAAAGATGATGTTTATTACAAATTTATGTGAAAACCATGAATATTCTTGAGACTTCTTTGAAAAGATACTATATACAAACTAAAAGAAAAAACTATAAACTCAGATGAAAGTTTATATGATTTAATAAAATACACTGAAATATTTGTAATATTTATACGTCTGGAATTAAATTTATATTTCTTGTATAGTTATTTTATATGCAATTCAGTAGTAAGATATTTCAACTATATTCGACCTATTTGATTATTATGACTTATAATCTTCTTTTTAAAGTACCTTGCACTCCCTGATCAGATCGAGCACGGCCAGGGATGTGGCCGTGATGACCGGGGCCAGCG
>JAZHDC010000110.1:0-3893 GCA_036541305.1 Candidatus Absconditabacteria bacterium | reverse complement strand
TTTATCTTTGATTTGCTACTAAAGATTTTATTATCAAAGAGTTTGGAAGTCTTATTACTGTGGCTGAAAACTGAAGCATTAAGATAAACTTGTTGGCCTGAATAATCGCATGGATTGCAATAAGTGCTATGGTAGTCACTTTTGTTACATTCAAATATGACAACTATACTGAAATAATTTTTTATTGAGCATTATTGTGATTCCTAAGTTACACTATGTATGATTTCACTAATTTAACATTTATAAATAATTACTCATTGAAGTTTGCAATAGCTGATGTTTTGTGGTGAAGTTTTGTTTGTAGTATGATTGCTCTTAATAGTTTTTATTTTTATAACTTGATAAAATAGTGTGATTAGTAATTATTTTATTTTTCTTGTATGTTAGTTTATTTATTATAAGTATTAGGATAAAAGACAATTCTATTGTAGATATTTTTTGGTGAATTTGATTTGTTATTATTTCATTATATTATTTTATCCAGTTTGATTATAGTTTGTATAAATTATTGATTTTGTTATTGATATGATTTTGGTGATGTAGATTAGCTTATTACATTCTTCAAAGGAAGCTAAAGGATCCAAAAGAAGATTATAGATATGCTGTTTGGAGAAAAGAATGGAATAATTTTTATCTTAGAAGTTTTTTCCAAGTATATATTTTGCAAATGATACTGATGCTAATAGTTAGTTTGCCTTTGTATTATGTATTTTTATCAGAAAGTTTAAATATTTATTATTATTTGATTTGAATAATTGTAAGTATTGTTTGATTAACTATAGAAATAATTGCTGACAGTCAAGTAAAAAACTATATTTTACAATACTGAAAAACTAACAAAGTATATACTTGATGATTATACAAATACACAAGAAATCCTAATTATTTTGGTGAAAGTATGTTTTGGCTTGGAATAAGTATTATATGAATGTGAGAGAGTATTATTAGTGTTGTTTGATTTATTACTATTACCTTTTTGTTAGTTTTTGTTTCAGGAGTTCCACTAAAAGAGAAAAGACAGTCAACGAAAGAAAATCGGAAAGAGTACAAAAATTCAACTAGTATCTTTATTCCTTGGAAAAAGTTTTAATTTACTTTTTTATTAAAATATAAACAATATCTATAAAGGAACATTTTTTTGAAGTTGCATAGATTATTTTATTTGAAAATAGACTTTATTATCTTTTCGACTGTCCGGCAGTCACCCTGATTAGTTCAAGTTCAAGTTTGAGTCTTTAGTTCAAGGTTAATAATTATTACTATTAGATTATAATAACCCGCGACAAAAACCGCTTCGATACGAATAAGGAAAAGCTTCGTAAAAGCTAGTTTACTGATTTTTTGATGGGCCCCACGAAGTGGGTTCAAAAAATCTTTACTACAAATCTTTGATATCTAAAGCTCTAATTCCGTGTCGTTCTTTTTGTCGCTAGACTTTTTTGCCTACTTTTTTGGGCAATGCAAAAAAGTAGGACCTCCTGGTAAGGAATTAATCTAAATATAATTATACTTCAATTAACAACTATCTTCTTTATTAAAATATATAAGTACTAATTTCAAATAAATCTTTTTATGTTAAAATATATTTACAAATTATATTGAAATAAGTTTACAAATAATTAAGATGAACTTGTTTATTATAATATTCTAAAATGGAAGATACATTATTATTAGATAAGAACTGATATTTGGTTGTTGAAAATACGAACAGCTTTGATATAAATATGAAAATTCGGTGAAAAAATTTCAACTTCAACAATGAATATTGATTAGTTTATCACAAATGAACTTTTACCTTGAAGAGAATAGTAGAAATAGGGGATTGAATGATTCTCCCTAAGTTTTTACAAAGACCTGAAATGTGCTTCCAAAAAATTCACAAAGAAGCCTTTATTATGTGAATGTGAGTATTCCAAGAGTTTGATGAAGACACTGGACATATCAAATCTTATTTATATAAGTTTGACAAATGAGAAATACAAGAATTTAATGAACTATTCCAATACTATGGAATACAAGATTGCAAAGTGAGATTAGATGGTAAATTTGTTTTGCTAGATTATGAAATACCATCATTTTCAAGTATAAAAGTTCAAGTTACAAAATGGATGGATGATAAGTGTTACAATGAAATAATGTCATTTTTGTTTTGATTAGTAATGGTATATGGAAACTTACATATTGAACAATGAGATTTAAAATCTGTAAAGCTACATATTCCCTTGATTTGATGACTTTTCAATCAAAAGCAATTTTTTGATTCATTGTTTGAATTTTGTTGGCAGATATGAATTCCCAATAAAATAGATCTACAAGTACAAAATATCTGACATATATATCAAGTAGCTTTTTTAGACTGGGAGATATTAAATATTTTTTCTAACTATCTAAAATGACTTTACACAATAGAACATATATCTAAAGTAAATCAAGCAAATCAGATAAAAGAAGAACTTATTGAGCACTTAAAAAATATTAATAATTTTGTGAATATTGATGAAATCTTACCTAATCTAGAGAGAAAAGTTATGAAGATTATTGAAAAATAGCAAAATATATTGAAAACTAAATTATTATAACTATAAATAGTTTTTTATTTATATTATTTTTTGTTACAAACACATGGCTGGTAGAACAAATAAAATGTGAATTCTGAAGACAAAACTGCAGCAAGCAAAACAAAAAAAACTTTGAGGTGTGGCAAAAAGTAGTATGGAATGACAAAAAAGAGAGTATGAAAACCCAAAATGAAACTCTTATTTACGGTTTTTTCGCTCAGGAAAATGGGTAAACGACCAAACTAGTGTTCGTGAAGATCCAGACGGTTACAGAGTATGTCGTACAGCTAATAGTAGTGAGATAGAATATAAATATACAGGTGAAAGTAGTTTTGGGTATAGAAGACGAACCAAAAGAATTAGAAGAAAGAAGTAGGATTGCTTCGCAATAGTACTCAGTACCAAGTTCAAGTACTCAGTACTTAGGGGAAATTGCTTCGCAATTAGGGGATTGGGATAGTAAATTGTAACACAATTAGCAGATAGCGATAGGAAATAGTACATAGTATTAATAATCTACTATAATCTCCAATCTCCTATCGCTATCGCTATTAATGTTGCACCCATCCTTTAGTCCTTCCCGATTTAGCAGATAGCAATAGTAAATAGAAAATAGTTATAATCCACCACAATCTCCCATTGCTATTGCTATTCAGCAGATTATTTAGTACTTAGGATAACGATTAGGATTAGGGAACTTCGTTGCAATAGTGCTTGTGCTAGCAATAGCAATATAGATTGGAGATTGTGTTACTATCTTCTATCTGCTATGTACTATCTGCAATTACAAAATACAATACTAATATAAGGGAGTAGTGTAATGGGAACACGGAGGTCTTCGGCACCTCAATTGCTGGTTCAAATCCGGTCTTCCTTGAATGCAATTGTGCAAGCAATATCAATAGCAATAGTAAATAATCTATTGCATGCACATCAACTTGAACTATTGCAAATAAAGAAATAGTGATAGCGATTGTACATAGTTTATTAGCAATATCGTTTTTGCTTGCAACTACAATAAAAATAACTATTGCAAATCAATAAACTTTAACTGTTGCTATTTTTTCTTTGATTTGTCAATATTTTTCTTTAAGATAATCTATATTATATTTGTGATTTAGTTCATAATTATAATATAATGTTTGATTTTGAGAAACTTAATGTTTACCAATCATCTAAAGAATTTTGTAAGATCTGTTTAGTCCTTATAAATTATAATAAAAATATTGATTCATACATAAAAGACCAGCTAAAAAGATCATCAATTAGTATAGTTTTGAATATTGCTGAATGAAGTTGAAGATTTTCTAAAGCTGATAAAAGAAATTTTTATAT
>JAZHDC010000109.1:0-3989 GCA_036541305.1 Candidatus Absconditabacteria bacterium | reverse complement strand
AATGAATCAAAATTTAATGTATCTAAATTTAAAATTACCAAATTAATTGACAAACGGTATAATATATTTATGTCAATTGAAATTAACAATTTAAAATAATCTAAAAATCATATTGCAGATTCTTTTGATTTTTCAAGAAAAAACCAACTTCAGATAGTTTTTCCTTTTAAACATTTTAATAAATCTTTTATGAAGGTTTCATTTTGAATGTCTTTTAAAGAGATAATTATTTCCAAAGAAAATGTATTATAGATTTTATTTATCATATTAATATTTTAAATTTGGTAAATTCCAAGTTCATTCTATATCTAATTTAGGAGTTTGATGGCTGGTTCTTTTAAATAATGCTTCTCACCAAGTTACAACATCTTTTCAAAAACGCTCTAACATTGATTCTGGCAATAAATCATTAGGTTTATGAATATTAAATGGTAATTTTATATTTAATATTCTTGCTACTCTTAATCTTGTATTATCAATAGAAACAATAGTTCCATCATTCAATAATACTGCATCTAATGAATCTCAATTATATCATTCTTTTATGGTTCTTTCTAGATAATCATCATATTTATTTCAATTTACAGTTGTTTGACTAAAATTAACTTTATTAGGATTGATATACTTTTGCAGCTTATTAAGTTTATGGTTTATCAATACATCCATTCAGATTTTTACAAGTAACTTAGTCTCACAATTGAATCAAATTGCATTTAGAGCATAATCAATTGGGTTATATCTAGTAACTGCATCTGAAAACTGTGTAGCCTCTTCTCAACTCCAAATCTGTTTCAATCAGTCAGCAAAAGCCGCTCATCATTCCACAACTTGTAATCATCAATATGCAGCACCTACTGCTCAGACCGCACATGAAGTTCAAGCTGTAAATACTCATCCCGCAAAGCATGCTCATCATCATGCTACCATCATAGCTCAACCTGCAGCAGCTTGTGCAGCTCATAATGTCGCTCTTACAGTACCTCTAAATCTTGGCATTTCCCGGAATGTCTTTGCTCACAATTTTGCATCGTCCCAAACATCTCAAATTCAATACAACCCCAACAAATCCACCTTCATCACAGGACTATTTCCTACATAGCTGTATAGGTTTACATCGTCTGCTATACCGATAGGATCCCTAGAAATGAATCTTCCTAGTTCGCTATCATAGTATCTTGCTCTCAAATAATAAAGACCGCTCTCTTTGTCATATTCCCTTGATGTGAATAATCTGCTATTATTGTAATCATTTCATACATAATATTCAATAGATTATTATATTTGATTTTTTACCTTGTTTATACTACACACAACAACTGACTAGTTCATACCTTGACTGCACTGATTAGGGGGGAATTTAGGGAATTTTTAAATATAAATCTTATTAATATTTACTACTTATTCTCTCCCCAAAAACCAATCGATATAATCTCCTAATTTTGATATTTGCATACTATCTGAATTTCATGGTTTTTTATATTGAATATAAACTATTTTTGAAGCTTTCTCATGTCATATTCAAGTTTCTAAGATTTTCCATAATATCTCCTCTTTAATTTCATCTAATCATTCAATATACAAATTTATTCAAAGTCATCCTACTTGATTGCTTCTTAAAGGATAGAATAATAATTTTGATACTTCTATTTTTTGGTTATCCTTATATAATACAAAATCAAATCATCTTCAATTATTTAAACTAAATTTAATCGATTTATTAAAATTTGGTATATATATAATAACAATTCTTTAATTGTATTGATTAAACAATAATCATGGTTTGCACAAAAAAACACCTCTATTCAATTAGAACTTCTTGAAATCTCAACACCTATATCTTTGTGAACATATTTTTCAGTCAATTCATTTAATTTAGTTAACAAATCTTCGTCATTATGTGAGGTTGAATCAATTAAACTAATAGTCTTTTGCCAAAATTCCACAAATTTTTTCATAATATATTTTTTACCAAAAATTTAAATCTCATCAATTTTTAATAAATTCTATAGATTTTTCACTTAAATAATAATCTTTCATCTCAATAGTTCATTTATGAATTTTCCCATATTTATGATAATATACTCCTTTTCAAAGAATAAACATTTTTTTTACATCTTTAAAAATAGTTTCCGCCCATTTTATAAATTCTTCATCATGACTAATAAACTCTCAATTCTTAAAATATTTCGGCTGATAGTAAAATCTTCATCTATTTAATTGTCAACTATTATCATTTATATTTGAAAACAGAACTTCTATTATAGGAGAATTTCTATTTATATAATAAGAATTATGATATTTATTGAATTCAAGTTCTACATTTTCAATCAATTCAGGCTTAGTTAAATATACCTTTGAAAAATCTAATTTATTAGAAATAAAATTATTAGATATTCTTAACTTATTTTCAATATTTTTTCAACTCTCAATAAATACCACATTTCCTTTATCTTTAAAATATAATTCAATTTTCAATATATCTTGAGAAAAAAGAAAAAAATTAAACTGTCTACATGTCATTCTACTAATTATAAGGAATAAAATCAACATTTATTCACTCACTCTCCAAATCTTGGATTGCTTTTCTTTCGCGAGCTACAGGAGTTCAATTTTTATTTTGCTTTCATACTTGAACTCATTTATTACTTTTTGGATCATATACATCAAGATATCTTTTTGATTTATTACCATTTTTAATATCTACTCAATGCTCTGTTATAGCTGAATCTCAAATTTTTTCGACAATCTCTGCTATTTTTTCTTGATGAGCAGCTCATCAATTTTTACCGTTTGGATTTGGCACTTTTTTCCCTCCACTTGATGAAAAATTTTGTACTTTAGATAAAGAGTTTTTAGTGCTTTCTAGAAAGGATGAAACATTATTTTTAAAATTACTTGTCAAATTTCATACTCTCAATGGTGCTCAATCTACAGTAGCAAATACAAAACTTAAATCTATATTATTTATACTTTCTCATGTTTCTCTCAAACTTTTTACAACTGAATCTGACATTCATGAAATAGCATCTCCAACTGTAGCTCAAGCTTTCTTGATTGGTCATTTTAATATCATTTCAAGACCGTCTCACACTCATGGAATGAATCAGATTCAATTCACCAATGCCATTCCATAATTTCCCTGACTTACTTGATATCACACATCTCTAACATCCCCTGCCCAACCTGCTGGTGTAAATCCTATTCATATCTGCCCCAACATATTCCATCATGTTGGATTCTCTAGCATATCTCAATATAAGGCTCAATTTACTATTTGCTTGAATGGACACTTTATTCAATCTATAGCATATGATCATATATTATACAATCAGTCTGCTCATGCTTTGAATGTGTTTTTTATTCAAGAAACGTTTACTCCCCACAACCCCAACAGATCCACCTTCATCACAGGACTATTTCCTACATAGCTGTATAGGTTTACATCGTCTGCCATACCGATAGGATCCCTGGAGATGAATTTTACCCCGCACTCGCTGCGGGGCTACCTATTACACTATCATAGTATCTTGCTCTCAAATAATAAAGACCGCTCTCTTTATCCCACTCCGAACCCCGCATTCACTGCGGGGCTGCCATGTGAATAATCTACTATTATTGTAATCATTTCATCCATAGTTTTCAATAGATTATATATTTGATTTTTTACATTGTTTGTACTACATATAATAATTATCTACATAACACCAAACCTGCACTGATTAGGGGGAAATTTATAAGATATTTAAATATATAGGTGAAACATACTTTGTAAGATAAATTATAATTAAAATTATACTATATAAATCAACACAAACTATCATGCAAAGCATTAAATGCTATCCATATTTTGAATAAAAATATCATTAGATGAAGCAAGAATGATAAGTAAATTATATAAACATTTTTATATTTTTTACTTCTCAAATTAATAACAGGGCCGCGGCCGCCGAGGTGCAGGGGCACATGACCTACAACGACTTCATCGAGCG
>JAZHDC010000108.1:0-3994 GCA_036541305.1 Candidatus Absconditabacteria bacterium | reverse complement strand
TAATTCAAACTTTATATATGGATGTTCAATTTATCCATTCATTAGATTTTGGTTGTGATGGATATAAAGTATTAAGTATTATAGTGCCATTCCGCCGAGCTAATTCCACAGACCAACCAGGATCATACATATAATAATAAAGACCAACTGAAGATGTAGAAGAAAAATAATACTTACAATCCCGACTTGTAACACAATTTCATGCTATATTAGTTACATTTGAAACCAAACTTGATGGTCATTGTGTACTTATTGTACAAGTATATCAGCTCCTAGTTACGGATATATTATCACATTCAATTCAATGATTGATTGTTGCACTAAATGCTCATGTTGGTCATGCTGTTACATTAGATCCACAAACATTTACTATTGCTCAATCTCAATTGGTTAGACTTCCACTTACTGTATATGTATTCAATTCACAACTTGTTCAATTATCATAATTATATCATTCATTACAAATAAAGTTACATAATCACTCAGTTTGATTATATCACCATGTTCAGCTTACTCATTGAGTTCAGTTCAGTTGTGCATTTGTTGGTAGCGTTCATTGACAAATATCAGATACACAACTTCAACTCTGTTCTACTTTTCATCATTCACAACTTATACTAATCTGTTCTTCTCAATATGTTACTTCTCAATTATTACATGTAGCAGATAATTCATATGTTTTTGTTCAGTCAGTTATAGATTCTGTTTTCGCTTTTGTTTGACTTTCTCAATGATTAATAACATCAAAATTATATCCATTATATTCATGTGCTGTACATTCATTTGTATTGTTTACTTGTATATTTGATGTTGCTCATACTTTTTGTACTATTTCTTGTACTACATTTGTATTGCTTAATTCTGGAAATATTTCTTCAATTGTATCCATTGCAGATTGTTTTTCAGTTGGGTCTTCACTTAGTAGTCCACTTATATCTCATGTTGCCACTTCTACTCTTTCACTATATGGTGCATCTACTTTCAACACATCATTTTCCACATCCATTTCATACTCTTCTTGTGAATAATCTTCCAATTTAGTAGGATCTACCATTATAGTTTCCGTCTTAATTAAGTAGTATTTATCTGCTCATATTTTCTTAACAATATATCATTCATAATTTGTAAGAATATATGTTATTTCTAATTCTTCTCAGTATACTTTTCCTACTCACAGACTTACTTGTTTATCATTTTCCATTATTGCTAATAGCTGATAAAACTTCTTATCTTCAGTAAGACTATAATCATAGTAATTTCATTTTGGATCCTTAGGGATTTTATTCAAATTTCATACAAAATTTGTCATCTTTTCTCCAAACTTTCATTGATACCATAGTATTCAATATGAGTCCACTCCTGTTCAAATAGTAACTCATATCTTTGGATCTGGGTCTGGATAGTTTACTCATTCTTTAGCTACAAATGAAATATGGATAGTCTTCTCTAAGGTTCTCAAATCTGATACTCTTCTACTATCTCTACTTTTACTCATCCATTGTGAAAGCATTAGAAATGCACTTGCTCATAAAACTGCTATTATCGCTATTACTATTATCAATTCTATTAAAGTAAATAACCTTAGAAATCTTTTTAGTTTTATTGCCATTGTAAATGATTTATCTAATTAAAATTTACTAAATTATATAAAAATTAACTGTAATTACAAGTAGAATAAATAATTAATACTTCTTCAAAATTTTTTCTCTAAACTCTCTCAACTCTATAGCATATTCTTGCTTTGTTGTTTCTATTTCATTTTGTTTTTGGTCTTCTACTTGATTCAATTCTTGTATCATTTTCATTCTATCGTCTATTCTTGCTTTACATTGATTAGCATACTCTTCACTAATCATTTTTTTTCATAAGTAAAAGTCTATTTCTTCGTAAGTAATAGGATCTCATATTCTATCAAATCTTTCGTCTCCACATTGATCTAAAAGAATTTTCTTATCTATATAATGCTGTAGGAAAAAACTTTCTATTGTAAATCTATCTAAATCTCAACTTTCCAAATATTTAAACAAATATATTGGTTTGACTGCCTTGAATAATGTTATCATATAATCAAACTTATCTATAGATTCTCGATCTCAAGGAAGTTTGTTATTTTTTACATATTTTAGATTTTCATCGTATGCTGAGTAAAATAATATATCTTCCCAAGCTTTGAAATATTCCATAGAATACTTATCTATTTTGTTTAATTTCTTATCTAAGACCTTTTTGTACAAAACATACTCTTTTCATTCAAGTTTTTCTACAAATCATGCATTCTCAGATCATTTTAGGGTGGATAAACTTATTCTAGATCAAGACAAATTAAATATCACATCTCACTTTTCATCAGCAAAGTATACTATATTTCAGTTTCATTTGAAATCAGAATCTCATTTATTTCAATTATTTAAGATTCAATCATCTACTACATACAAATTATTACTAATCTTTGTTACATTAGAATTTGGAGCTTTTTTTAATAACTCTGTTGATAATAAAATATCTAATATTGCTTTATCAATACTTTCATGATTTATATTATTTAACTCATTCTTATTATTCATTTTATTGTATATCATTAAATGGTTCTCTTCATTTAAATACTTTCTTATTTATCACAATCAACTGTTTTTCGTTATCTATGTCTTGTCTCAAATCTGTAATTCAATGTTTATTTCCATCTACTGGGATTGTAATATTTGCTAATTGCTCTCACATATTTCAGATAATGTCGTGATTCTTGATTTTGATTATCTTATCTCATGCACTACTTGGCAAATCTTTATCTTTAAATAATCTTATTATAATTAATAAATGTTATTTTGTCAAAATAAGCGAATAGGTAGTTGTAAGCATAGTTAGAAAAAATCTATTTAAGAAAAAATCAATAATCACCTACACTCCACCAGATGAAATCATAGACTAAGCAGTTTTGTAGTTGTGTATCAAGAAAAAAACCTAGCAGATGCTAGGCAGGATAAACTTTAAAAATATTTTAAAAAAACATTTACAAAAGAAAAAGCGGAGAGATATACTCCCCGCTCAGATAAACAATAAACTTAATCCAGTAAGCTTTTTAGCTTTCACAATTTACCTTCACAAATTATTACAATGATTATTCAATCAGAGTTTTCTAAGTGATTGTTTTTTATGTCTTTATTATGGCAAATCTTGTGAATTAATTTATTCAATACTAGTCACAAAGCAATCAAGACTATATCTTAGCAGCTAATGTAAAAATACGTTCCATTATCCAAACATAAATAACAAGAAGAATAAAGGAAACTTCAACAGCAAACATCAAGATTATCCACTTGAATATACTAAACTGAATACCAAAGACAAGAACAAACAATGAAACAAATATCAGTGAAAAAACAAATGCAGGTAAAAGTCTAGACCTAAAGTACTTCAGAGCAACACTGCCAAAAAGCATAGCTACAAATTTGACTTTTATCCAAAATGGAACAGTTCCAATATTAGATATGTCAAACTTTACAAGTTCACTAAACTTCATATGGTAGAACTTGTGTATCCAGTTATAAAGCCAAGCCATAAGAACCAAACTTAAAGGCAAACAGGAAATTAAGTTTTCTAGTGACATAATAATTCTCCTTTTTATCAAATTGTTAAGTGTTGACTAATTCATTGCCAAATAAGTTAAAGTACTCTCTCACATAATCCAATCCTCCTTACTAGAACATATCTAGTTTATCGTTGATTTATGCTGATTATATAATCAAAAAATAATATATGTCAATCTCAATTACTGAATATTTATAATAGAAAAAGCGGAGATAAATACTCTCCGCTCAAATATATAACAAACAACACATAACGATTTGAAGCTTAATAGCTTTCACAATACACCTTCACTTTTTGTGATTGTTAATCTATTTTTTATAACTTATTTTTTGGCAATTATTTCAACTATTCTATTATAAATACAATCTTTTATATCGATCATCTTTAATAATATTAGTATAATTAGTCT
>JAZHDC010000107.1:0-4044 GCA_036541305.1 Candidatus Absconditabacteria bacterium | reverse complement strand
GGTTTTCAGATTGGTTTATAATATTCAAAGTTGTGTTTTCAGATTGTTCGTTTAATACTTCATTAATGTCTGCAAATATACTTTTTAGTTCATCGTCTTTAATTGAGTCTAATTCAACTACTGGAATATTAGGGTCAATTAATACTTCGTTCTCAACAGATTGATTGTTTTCAACTAAATTTGCTATATAATTATTATCATCAGTCTGGTATTCAATATTATTTTCTTGACTTACAATGTTTATTTTTCAAATATTTCTATAGTCAACACTAAAGGCAATTTTGATCAAGGCAGCAATAATCAAGACTATATATATTTTGGAAAAGTTTCATTTAACAATAATTTTAGTTTCAGTCGGATTAAATAGTATTAATGCTGATATTCGATAAAATCAAAGTCAAATTAATAATGAAAACAATATTTTATAATTTATTTGTAAAAAATTCAATTGTAAAAAAAAGTAAAATACTAGTAAAAAACTTAATAGCAAAAATGTAAGTTCTTTTTTATTTTTAAATCTATTTATAATGTTATTTTTCATTATTAATTTTTAGTAATTTAAAGCATTATTATTAGTAATTTTTTTGGTAATTATTAGGGCTAAGAAGTCTATTATCATATATATTCAAAGCGAATACAGTAATTCAGAAATATACAGATTTCATGAAAGTTGGAAATATATTGAAAATATAATCATGTCCATACTTAGTAATGCGAGTAATCTTTCATCTAATTTTGAAACTCAAAAATACAAGAACATAAATATTACTACTATCCAAAATAAATCAATTAGAACATACTCTTTGAGAATGTATCATCAAAAAACCAATATTAATATTAATAATAGATTTTTCAAAAAAAAGTATTTTCATATTTTTATATTTTCAAAAATATTAATTACTATAATTGTATTCAAGTAAATAATAAGAAATATAAATGACAAAAAATGTAAATTACTAAATGAAATATTTGCAGGGAAAATAAATTTTATTATTAAACTTGAAATTAAGAAAAAACAAATTAATATAAAAACTACAAACATAAATTTTGATTTTACTATCTCTAAGTTTTTATTCATTAATGGGTATAGTTTTGAAAATAAATAATAAAATTTATATATCTTTTATTTTATAATGCAAGTAAATTTTTGATTTAGATAATTACTAAAGTAAAAATTGCTTTTTATCTATTTTTTATTATAATTTTTTTATTAATTATTACGTAAAAATTTAAATATGAGAAAAAAAATATCAATCGTCATACCTTGTAAAAATGAGCAATGAAATATTATTCCATTGTGTACAGAGATACAAAATTCTTTACAAACTGATTTCCAAGATTTTGATTATGAAATTATCATTGTAGATGATGGAAGTGATGATAACACTTGGAATGAAATAAAAGAGTGTAAAATTATAGATAGTAAAATTTATTGAATAAGAATGAATACAAGTCAAGGTCAAGCTGTTGCAATGTATATGTGATTCCAAAAATCATCTTGAGATATTGTATATTCTATGGATTGAGATTGACAAAATGACCCTGCAGATATGAAAATGCTTTACGATATGATGATAGAACAAGATTTGGACTTGGTAACCTGATGGAGAAGGAAAAGGAAAGACCCAACATGGATGCTAGTCATTACCAATGTGGCTAAGCTTTTGAGAAAAATGTTGATAAATGACGGAGTGAAAGATAGTGGTTGTACATTTAGAGTTTACAAAAAGCAAGTTGTAAAGAATCTTCATTTGTGGTGAGAGATGCATAGATTTATTATTGCATTGTCTAGAATCAATGGTTATTCAATATGAGAAATTCAAGTGAATCATAGGGCTAGGACTGTAGGAAAGACTAAATATAATTGGCAAAAAAGTATAAAATGATTTATAGATTTGCTATATATTTGGTTTATCAAGAAATACGAGTCTAGACCATTACATCTTTTTGGATGAATATGACTTTTAAACTTTTTTATTTGATTTATATTTTTGAATTATTCATTTTACCAAAAGATATTCTTTAATGTTTCTTTGAATAGAAGTGGTTGGATGATGCTTTGAATATTTTTTGCTCAAATATGAATAGTGTTGTTTATTTTTGGAATTATGATAGATATTATGATAAGAACTTATTACAATACTTCAAAGGAGAGTAGATATATTGTGAAAGACACAACGGAACAGGGTTAGCACTCAGTAATTAGCAGATTGCGATAGGAGATTGGAGATTGTAGTAGATTATTAATACTATGTACTATTTACTATCCCAATCTCTATAATCAATTTTTACCTTATAATGCTTGTTTATGAAAAATATACTTGTGTTGAACTATGAGTTTCCTCCTTTGTGATGATGAGCAAGTCCAGTAAGTTATGAAATATCTAAATGATATGTTTCTTTGTGATACTGTGTAGATGTTGTTACAATGGGATTCAAAGATCTTCCTAATTTTGAAATTGTAGAAGGAATCAATGTATATAGAGTAAAATGTTTGAGAACCAAAAAACAGCTTTGCCATCCTTGGGAACAGGCAACTTATTTGTATTCTGCTTACATGAAAGTAAAAGATTTGATGAAAGACAAAAAATATGATTTTTGTCATTGTCATTTTATTATTCCTACTTGATTTTTAGCATTAAAACTAAAAAAAGAGTTTGGACTAAATTATATAATTACAGCTCATGGTAGTGACGTTTTGTGACACAATCCAAGATTTACATTTTTGTATAAGTTAATAAAAAAGCAATGGATTAACATTATCAATAACTCAGAAAAAGTAGTTTCACCAAGCAAATATTTGTGAAACAAAATTATCCAATATTTATGATCAAAGGATAAAGTTATAGTTATTCCTAATTGAATAGATAAAGATAAATTTGTTCCATTAGAAAAACAAAAATATATTTTGGTAGTAGCAAGGTTGGTACATGGAAAATGAATACAAGATTTGCTAGAATCTATAAAAGATATAAATTTATGAGAATGGAGAATAAAAATTGTATGAGAATGACCTTTTAGATGAGAATTAGATAAAATAGTAGAAAAATATAGTTTACAAGATAAAGTAGAGTTTTTGGGATGGGTAGATAATCAATCTAAGGAAATGAAAAATCTTTATGGTCATGCAAGTATTTTTTGTCAGCCAAGTTATTTTGAAAGTTTCGGAATGACCTTGTTAGAAGCTATGCAAAGTGGTTGCCTTTTGATAGTTAGGAAACTTCAAGTATATGATGATATAATTTGAAATAATTGAAATCTGAAATTTAAAAACAATAATGATTTGGCAATGATTTTGAAAAATATAAATACTAACAAAATTGAATTAGTATGAATGAGAAATATTGATTTAGTCAAATGATTTTATTGGGATAGTACTGTTACAAAATATGAAAATATAAGTCAAAAAATCAAATTTAGTTCTATAAAAAATGATGAAGAAATATAAGTATATTATAATAAATTTTATATTTGTATGATTATTTTTATATTTGTTGAAAGGCATTGATTTAAATAGTTTATACAATTATTTGATAAAACTAAATTATTTAAGTATAGTTGTTGTTTTTTGCTTTTTTAACCTAACATATGTTTTCAAGTCTATCCGCATTTACTACTTGAATAGAAACATTTGAATACTAAAATCAATCTATATTACTTTTACTCATAATTTTTTCTTGACTTTACTTCCTTTCAAGCTTTGAGAGCTTGTTTATATCAAGAAAATGAAAGAACAAAATATTCAGACTTCCAAGTGATTTTCAGATATTTTGACAATTAGACTTTATGATTCATTGGTTTTATGAGTTTTGATTGTGATTTCTTTCTTGTTGTTAGGCTTTGATTTTTCTTATTTTACTATTCTTTTTTTGGGAGTGGTTTTTGTAGTTTTTTATCTATTTTTTTTCAAAATAAAAATAGTTTTGAAAATACTCGATCTAATAAAATCTAAAATTAAATTCAAGATAATATGAAAAATTATTAGTTTCGTATGAGAATGATTATTGAATATTAGCAAATTAAGTGATAGGAATAAAATTATAC
>JAZHDC010000106.1:0-4070 GCA_036541305.1 Candidatus Absconditabacteria bacterium | reverse complement strand
ATCATCTAACAAAAAATTTCGACAATATTATAGATGATTATATTACTATCTTGTCTTACAAAACAGCATTAGCTTTCCAATTGATTTTTGAAAATCCATATGATGACATTTATTGCTGAAATTTTATAAACATTATCAATGAAAATTGAAGATTTTGTGAACTAATTGAAAAAGAAAATCATCTAAGTAAATTATTCAAAAATGAGTTTGAAAAGCAAAAGATATTTGATGATGAAATTGTTTGATGTGAGCGAATAGATTTGTGAAAAATAGGTGGTAGTTTTATATTTGTAACAAAATATAATAAAAGTAGAGAAACAATTTATAAAGTTATGGAAACACTGAAAGAAAAATGATACAATAATATTTTCTTGGAGTATTGTTCTTGGGAAGATTGAAGTGATTATAATTGAGTACAAGTACTTCAAAATGTATATGATGGATCTTATTCAGACTATATTGACAAAGATTATGTAATATCCAAAGATATGCTTGGATGAATTAATATGTGAAGATATTCTGATATACTTAATGAAAATAAAGATAAACTTATATTAGACTGAATAAACAAAAAAATCTATTATAAATGAGAAAAGGTAACATCCAAACAAATACACTCTCAGTCCTCTACTGTTGAAATCTTAGGAGTATTAATTGAAAATCTAGACAAAGAAGTATTTAACCACAAATTAGAAATATCAAGTTATAGTAAGAATAAAAATGAAATGATGTGAAAAATAATCCTTCCTATAACAAGATTTGTTCAAGATAATTTATGACTCAAGCTTCCTTTGGTATGTAAATGATGAATAAATGATTTCTATATAAAACTTAATTGTTGTGAAAAGAAAATCATTTATATTGATAAGATTAACTAAACTGAATTACAAACTCAGTTCATTTTCAAACGTCTGAATTTACTTTTATAGTCCAATTATTAATGTCAGCAATTTTCTTTGCAATAGATAATCATAATCATACTCATTTTCTATTTGTATTAACTCATTGTTTTCATCTGTAAAACCTATTCCATATTTTATCTACTTCATTTTTATCAATTCAAATTCAGCTATCTGATATAATAATTCTCTTTTTATCAATAATTATTTTTATTAGTCAATTATCATTGTTGTAAGCTATTGCATTTTTTACCAAATTACTAATCAACCTATCTAAGTGAAATAAACTAACATTTAGTATTAATTTATACTTTTCATCAATAGACACTTTAATTTTTTTCTCTTTTATCAATAAATCATAATTACTTATAAGTCATCTAACAAATTCTCAAACATCAATATCCTCTTTTATATTATCATTTGATTCTCATCTAGTAAGAAACAATAAATTTTCTACAATCATTTTCATCCTTTCTACACTTTGGGATATCATTAATAGCTTTTCTTTTTTCTTTGGTGGAAGGTTTGTAGATTCTAAGAATTCAAGAGAAGAACTCATTACCATCAAAGGTGTTCTCAATTCATGAGAAGCATCCTCCAAAAACTCTTTTTGCTCTTTAAATACAAATTGAGTTTCTTCTATAAATCTACTAAACTGTTTTGCCAATCTTCACAAATCATCATCACCAAATGATCTCCAATCGAAATTATTACTTTGATCCATTTTCTTTACGTCTAGATTTTTGATTACAGATAGCAATATTTTCAATGGTTTCATGGCGTAATCTCAAGTAGAATATGCAAATACAAAAGCCATTAATCCAAAAACCAAATTAAGATAAATTAATAAAATTTTTAATCTAGTCTTGGTGCTAAAAAAATCTGTAAGATCTTTTCATATTACGAAAGAATAAGAATCCTGTACTCAATGAAAAAATCTATAAGACTTTCAATCAAATTTGTTGGTGGAAAATCCTATATTTAGATTTGATGGGAAAATTTTGTTACTTTGGTTTGGAGTAATCTTACTTACAAAAACAACTAAACCAACATTTTGTAAACTTTCTATCTCTCATTTCGTAAGTGGATATATTTTATTAGAGTTTTTACTAATTAAAGATTGAACATATTGAGAATTTAATCTCAAATCTACATCTGTTTTGTCAATAAAATACACTTCAAATAAATAATACAAAGCAAAACTAAATAAAAGTAATATAAAAAAAGCAGACATTGAAAAAAATACTGAAATACGGAATTTCAAAGAGAATCGTTTATTTATTAATAAGTTTATTTTACTTCTATTCATCATCTGAAATCTTAAATCATAATCAACGAACTGTTTTTATCATAGTTTGTTCTTTATCTCAAATTTTAGCACGAATCATTTGTACATGTACCCTAACAACATCAGACCATATATCGTGATTGATTCACCAAATATGTTCCTCAATTTCCTTTTTGGATACAACTTTATTTTTATTCATGAACAAATATTCCATTATTAAGTATTCTTTTTTTGTAAGTTCAATTTTATTTCAGTTAACATAAAGTTCTTTTAGGTTGAAATCAATTGTCATATTTCAAACAGTCAAATGATCTATTTTTGAATTATCAAAATATACTCTACGGACTATGGACTGTACTCTCACTAATAATTCTTTCAAAGAAAATGGTTTTACTAAATAATCATCTGCTCAGACTTTAAATCATTCTAGCTTTGAATCAAGGCTGTCTTTAGCAGTTAACATTAGAATAGGTGTATTTATTCATAAAGTTCTCAAATCTCTTGCTATACTAATTCAATCTTTATCAGGTAGCATCAAATCTAATACTATTAGATCGTACTTTTTGTTTTTTGCTGAAAAGAAAGCTTTGTATCAATTTTCTTCATGTTCTACATTGTATCAATGTTCTTCAAGATAATCTTTTATATTTAGTCATATACTAACATCGTCCTCTACTACCAATACTTTCATAATTATGATTTATAATAAAATTAATATACTTATAATGAAATGATACTCTGTTTTCAAGTAATAATTTTTTTTACACGTATTTTTTTGAACAAAAAAACAAAAATATTATTTTTAGTTGAAATATAAAAAAAAATAGTTATAAAAATGAGTTATAAACTTTATTTTTATTAGTTAATTAAAAAAGATGGCTGCAAGGACAAATAAAAGATGAATAGCTGCCAAAAAGCAACAAATCAAAAAGCAAGCAGATAGAACAAAATGAGCAAAAAGATTTAATTATCCACAAAGAAATCTTTCTATACAAGATTGAAAAGATTTGTGAGTAATTTGAGTTAAAGAAAATCCAAAAGGTCGTACATATCATCGGTTTTTGAAATGAAGAAAAGTATGCTATGAAACAAGATTGAGAATAGATCCAGATTGATATAGATTGGTAAAAATGCCTAATTGATGATTAGACTTTGTAGAAGTTCCTTTTTCTTGATGGACAAGAAAGAAAATTATAAAAAGCGTAACTCAAAAAGCATAAAAATAAATTTTTTATAAATTATTGTATCAAATGTTTCGTACACACAAATGTAATGAACTTACTTTATCTAATAAATGAGAAAAAGTTATACTATCTTGATGGGTAAATTCTACTAGAGACCATTGATGAGTTATTTTTATAGATCTAAGAGATAGATTTTGACTTACTCAAATTAAAGCAGATCCTGCAACTTGTTCAGATTCACTTATAGAATTAGCTAAAAATTGTAAATCAGAATATGTAATAAAAGTTAGTTGACATGTTGAAGCTAGACCAGAATGAACAATTAATTCTGATTTGAATTCTTGAGAAGTAGAAGTTATTCCACATGAAATAATTATTTTATCTGAAGCAGAACATCCACCATTTGAAATATCAGATGAACACTATGTTAGAGAGGAAGTAAGAATGAACTATCGTTATATAGATTTGAGAAGAAAATCTATGAAGGATAACATTATTGCAAGACATGATCTAAGTATGTATATTCTTGACTTTTTGAGAGCAAATGATTTTTTGTATATTGAAACACCACAATTGATAAAAAATACTCCAGAATGAGCTAGAGAATATATTGTTCCTTCTAGAAATGCACCATGAAAAGGTTATGTCCTTCCACAATCTCCTCAACAACTAAAACAATTACTTATGGTTTCAGGATTT
>JAZHDC010000105.1:0-4114 GCA_036541305.1 Candidatus Absconditabacteria bacterium | reverse complement strand
CATCACTGTAAAGATTTGTGAAATGATTTAGCAAAGCATCACCATGAACATAATAATCTAATGCGAGCTGGAACTTTAGTTCACAATATGCTTCATTGATTGGTATTATACTCAGCCTTTTCATTAAGTACTGAATTTTGAATTAGTGTTACTATTGCAGTACTTTTACACTCTATTCCCCAAAATACTGCAAATTATATTATGAATCACGACAATATAAAAATAGTTCTATTAGCAGCAGTTTGATGAATTATTTGAGTATTACTACTATTCCCATTTACTAATTATTTACTTTCTTATCAATTACAAATTTTATCTATAATTGGTGGTGGTTTGTTGTATATTGCTCTTACTGACATACTACCACACATAAAAAGTCAATGAAACAACTTAACAAAATTAATTTATTATTGATTTGTCCTATTATGATTATTAATTATGTTCTTAATTTAATTTTTAAAAAGATCTAAATAACAATATGATAAATAATAAATTAAATAAATTAATCAATATTTATTCAAAAGACATTCCAGAATTTATAAAACCTTTTATGAAGGCTCAATCATTGAAAAGACTTACAGACATTTCTCTAATGTGTTGAACAAATTACACAAAATTTTACAAACCAAAATTTGTAATTTCTCGCCTTGATCACTCATATTGAGTTGCACTAATAATATGGAATTTTACCAAAGACCCAAAACAAACATTAGCATGACTATTTCACGATATTTCTCATACAGTTTTTTCTCATGTAGGAGATTTTCTCTTGTGAGATCAAATCAATCAGGAATCTGCAGAAAAATATACAACCAAGATAATTAGAGAAGATAAGATTATATTGAGTGAACTAAACAATCTAAACATCAAAATTGATGAAATTGATGATTATACAAAGTACACTATAGCAGACAATCACTGACCAAAACTATCTGCTGATAGATTGGAGTACACTTTAAGTACACCAATATGAATGTGAACCACAAGTTTATTAGAAATTGAAGAAATATATAATAATATTGTTATCTTAAAAAACGAAATAGGAGAGGATGAAATGGGATTTGAAAACTTTGAACTTTGAGAAAAATTATGATTATTATCAATTGAAAATGATTCTGTGTATTTTTCAAGTTATGAGTCTACGATTTCAATGTCATTTGCTTCGCAAATACTAAAATATTTGTTAGAAAATAATCTCATAAAATCTTTAGATTTATACTATCTAAATGAAAAAGAATTAATTGATTTAATTTTAGGAAGTAATGATAATTATCTAATCTGAATGTGGAAATATTATACAAATATGAATAAATATAAAATATATAACAATAAAAATATCAGCGATTACTTTTGTGTTAGCTGAAAAAACAAAAAAAGATATATTGATCCATTAATCAAAACTCAAGATTGAAATCTAAGATTATCTAAAATATCTAGAGAATTTTCACATATAATTAATCACCATAAAACATTAAGTAATCAGCGATTAGAAGTAGATTTTAAATTTAGTGATTAATCAACAATCAATTCACTCTCTTCATAAAGAAAGATTTCATCAATACTTTCTCACAAAACAATAGATATTAGTTTAGCTAACTTTAGTGAAGGATTGTACATTCACTTTTCCAAAAAAACAATAGTTTCTCTTCTTACTCCTACTTTGTCTGCCAAATCTTGTTGAGTAAGATTGTGACGAGCTCTAAGCTCCTTGATTTTTGTATTCATTATTGAATATCTCACTTACTACTAAAATAATAATAGAATATATATAAACTAACTACCATAAATAGGATCAGAAAAGAAAGAAATTCTTCTAACGCTAAAGTTACAAATTGCAATTTTGTCATCAAATATATAACACTTACCCCAAGAATAGTTATTAACCAAGAATAAAATGCTGCATATGCTGCAATTTTTTTTGTTCTTTCATCTTTTTTGTAATTTGCATCTCATCTTTTGATGTAAATTAAATTGGAAATTATCAATACCAATCCCATTGTTAGAATAAAAGATCAAGCAGAATAATTACCATTGTAAAGAGGAATTACAGCAAAAATAGCTAATACAATTCAAATAATTAATTTAATTTTAAAAATTTTCATCATTTTTACATAATTAATAATAAATGTTATGTATTTATAACAAAATATTATTAAAATGCAATAGAAAGTTATATATTTATAACATTTGTTATAATTCTTTTGTAGTTTTGAAGAAATCAAATAAATATGAATTAATTTGAGTAATTATATGTTTATTAGAATATAGTCTATCCTTAGGAATGCTTCCGACTTCAATGATTTCATCATTTTTCCATCATAAAATAAGTATCTTAGTTTTATCATCATATAAACTGAATTTATCTACATAAGGCAAATCTTTTTCAATATCAATTTTGAAATCAAATCAAATTTGAAAAAACTTAGATTCAATATACTTATCATATTTATAGAATTTACCTTGAAGATTTTCTCATAAAAATATAGTATTTTTATTGTTACGAATAATTGAAATTAGTACAATAATAGATAAATATCATTTTGCTAAATCTTTTTCAAAGCTTTCTTTAAATCTATTTTTTATTATTTTCTCGAGAGTTTTATATTCAGTTGTTTTATTTTTTAATAATTCAAAAAGTATTTCATTAATGAAATCTTCTGAGAATCAATTTTTATCTGTATAATTAAATGTTTCCAAAAATCATTCATATCAATTTGACTGAAATAATTGAAATATTTCCTCATAAATTTTTAATTCAAGTTGCATTTTCAATAGTTCTTCTTTTTCGTTAGTTTGAACTTCTCAAGACTCATCAATTTTTTCCATAGATTATAATTTTATGAATCTAAATTCCTCATCATGCCTCTTTAATTGCTGCATCACGGTTCTCAACTGCGTTTGTTATTTTACTTCACTCACGAGATAAAGCAACTGCTTGTTCAATAAAACTTCAATTATCTTTTATATTATGTAATTGTTCTTTGAATACACTTACTAAATTATTTCAATCAGACAACTGTGATATTTGATCAATTAGTTCATCGTCTGCTTTTCATTCAGATTTAATATAACTATTGATAGCTTGGTTAAAATTCTTCGCCATAATGTTCATAAGTTCAACTTGTTGATTTTTAGTGATTTTTGTATCTCATTTGAAATCACTAAATCAAGTATCAAATAAATCATCAAATTTAGTTTCTATTGATGAAACTGAATCGCTAAGCTTATTGTATAATGCAACAGCATCCTTAGATCAGCTTTTCATCAAATCATCCAACAGTTTGGAACTATCAACAGTAAGCTTTCATTGACCTTCTCATTCAAGTTTTACATAATCATTTCATTGTTGTGGATTTTCACTCATTGTAGTATTTTTATAATTTAAAGTTTATTCAAAATATCTTCTACATCTAATTTTTCGATTGCTTCTACTCATTCATTGTAAGTTAGAATAAGATCTGTATTAAATTTTTTCAAATTATTAACATGAGTCATATATCTTTTATAGAAAAGAAAAGCTATATTTTTTTGAGTATTTTCGTCAAGATCTGATAAGTAAGATTTCATCCAATCAAGCTCTTCGTCAGTTGATTTATAGATTACTTTCATAAAAGCTAAGGTCTTTTCTACAAAATTCATAGTACTACTATTATAATAAAACAATTAATTATATTTATTCACATTGTATTTGTCAAATTATTATAAATCAAATTTCATTAACAAAAAATTGACAAAAAAATGATTTTTCATAAAATTAGTACAATATTTAAAATATATAAATAAAAAACAATGACAAAGCAAACCAAAGCATGAAGAAAAAAAGAACATATAGAAACTACTACTCCCAAAGAAGCCAATATAGACCTTTTGGATGAATATCTTGATGAAGATGAAGAGACATCAGCTAGTAATGAAAACTCTAATTTAGACGATGGCTATGGAGGGAAGAGCTATTTAGATTTACTAAGATTAGATTTGTTGTTTTTCAACATTTTGAAGCTAAAGCATATTGATGAAAATTCTGATTATATAAACATCAAAAAGTTTATCACTCAAGAAGACATTCACGCTATGGATTTGAACTGGTCAATAATCGAAAAAAGAATTTTCTACA
>JAZHDC010000104.1:0-4114 GCA_036541305.1 Candidatus Absconditabacteria bacterium | reverse complement strand
CAAGTTCTAATTACCATATCTTGAGCTCTAAGTGTGTTAGTTATTGTTTTGGATACTTGTCTAAGGACTTCATCTCATGCATCGTGTCAATAAGTATCATTTACTTGTTTGAAGTGGTCTAAGTCCATATGAATAAAGACTCAACAATGGTGAATACCACTTTCAAATTTTTTCTTTTGATTTATAGTGTACTCGTGAATCCATTTTTCCAAATATGTTCTATTATATAATTGAGTTAGCTGATCACGAAGACTAACTTCTTGCATTATTTTCATCTTTATAATATTTGTCACTCAAAATACTATAGTTCATGTTATATTTTGAATTTTTTCTATATCAAATTGACTAAAGCTGTCTTTAGAGTTTGAGTTTAGGAAAATTATTCATAATGGATTTCAATTGTCAATAATAGGAATAGTCATTACAGATTTGTATCAAGCTTTCATAATTTCAGCTGTAAATCTAGGAATCTCTACTCATTTACTAATAAATTTATCTACTGCCCAAGATTGTATATCATTTGTAATAATAATTTCTCAATTTGATATTGCTTTGAACAATATGCTTTGTTCATTAAGTATTCTTTTGGATGTTTCTCATATTGGATTTGGTTTGTGAGAGGCACAGTAGTCTCATATAGATGAAAGCTCAATGTTTTCTCATTTGGATATTTGTGCAAATGATATTCTATCTACATTAACTATTTTATTTATTTCAGCAAATAGTATTTGAAGAGCATCTTTTGGAGTTGATGCAGAGTTTAGATTCATAATAATATTGTATAGTTTTCAAACTATTTCATTTATGTCTAATCAAAATATATTGTAATATTTATTGTCAATTTGAAAAGTTTTTATGCACTCGTAATTTATTGAATTTAGATTGTTTTTCTCATAAGCTTTATTGAAAACCACTACTCATTCTTCATTTTCTACTACAAATGGTAGTTTACATTTTTTAACAACATCTTTTAACAATAGTAGATATTTTTTGTCTTTTATAAAACTAAGCTTTTTTTCTTGAATCATTCAAATGCAAATAATATCAAAAATATTGATTATTCAATTTTCATATAAATTATACAAATATTCGTAGTCTTTTAGTATTTTTTTCAATATTGAAACTATATGAAATTCTTCATTAGATTTTTCGATTCAATTAGTAGAAATTATATAATCCAGCATCATACTTTTGTTTTCAATGGTTTCAAGTATTCAATTAGTAGAAAGTATTTCGCTTAATACAAGTTGAAAATCTCACGAGTATGTTTTACTTGTTTTATCTAAATTTAAATTACTATGAGATATGATTTTTTCCATTGTTGCACTAATTCACTGGTTCATTGTATATGTTTATATTTAAATTCCTATATATTATAATTAATTAGACTGGGTAGTCAAGAGTTTTTTATTTTTTTATAAACGATGCCTTTGAATCTATTTAAATATATTGTATTTGTATTGTCTAAGACAATAATTATTTTTAAATTTAAAGCAATTAAATTATTCATATCTTAAATATATATAATACTTGATAAAAAAACTATTTTATTTATATATGATTAGTTTTAAAAGATAAATATAATTATGAAATTTGATAAAATACAAATATCACATATCTGAAATAGAAAAGAATACTTGGATAGAGTGGTAATGTGAAGTGATTGAGATTACAATATTTTTGCAGTTTTGGATTGACATCAATGTAATGAAGTAGTGGATTTTGTGTCTAAGAATTTGGTAGATGTTTTTTTCAACAATCTAGAGAATAATTGAGTCAATTGAATTGGTGAAATCTTTCACAAGACTTTTGACCAAATTCAAAATGATGTTGTATCGAAACAATTAGTTTGAGGAACTACAGTATCATTATTGTATATCAATAATTCCAATAATGCAACATTATGATTTGTATGAGATTCTCCATGTTACAAAATGCATTTTGGATCTATGATTCCATTGAATTTATTACATCATAACATATGTAATATTAGATCAAATTGAGAGTATGATAGATTGCTTAATCATTTATCATCACAAGAATTGGAAGATGAAATTGAAAGTGGATATTTGTGAAATGTGAATATATCTAGAAGAATTTGAGATTCTATTCCAACAGAATTTTGAGTAACACATATTCCTTGTTGTGTTGAAGTTAATTGAGGTTATTCACATTTTGTATTATGTTCTGATGGAATTCATAGCTATTTTAGTGAATATGAGATAAGAAAACATTTGTTTGACAATATTCCAGTTCATTGACTACTAAAAGATATTGAGAGCAAAGTTTTGCTATGATCTGAAGAAGAAAAGGATTTAGATAATGTTACTATATTGGTAGTAAAACCTAGGCAAATGAAAACCACATAGAAACTGCCACTATAATCTGTAGTAAAACATTTTTATCTCTGGTTTGTTAAACGTTTATTTAGAAAATAATTTGTAAAAATGGTATATTTCTTTAGTTTGTTTTTGTTTTTATTGCCTTGAATATTCTTCTATTTGATATATAGAATCAGTTGATTTTTTGGTGGATGAAACTTGCGGATCATAGGTGTGGTGTCAATGATATTGGCAATATTATACCCGTTGAGTGTCGCTTACAATATGAAATACCATTGATTGTTGGGAAAGTATTTGGTAACATTTTCAGCAGTTATTTTGTGAATAGTGACTATTGGAATATGAGTAATGATATTTTTTGAGATAATCAACTTAATTAGCCGATTTTTCAAGTACAATCTAAAGCATATTTACACGGGGTATATATTAGTTTGAGTTATATCAACATTAGTAATTTACTCTTTGATAAATGCTTTGAGGCCAATAATTGTAAATGTTGATGTACAAATACCATGATTGGAAAATAATAAAAGAATTGTTTATATGTCTGATTTGCATATTGATAGTATTCATGCATTGCCATATCTACAATATATTATTGATCAAGTTAACAATATTGAAGCTGATTTCGTGATTATTAATTGAGATTTTATAGATTCTACTGCATTTGATGATAATAGTTTTGCATTGTTGAATACGATAAACAAAGAAATATTTTTTACATTTGGAAATCATGAAAAATATGCTTGAAATGATTATGTTAGAAAACTTTTCAAACCTACTAAAGTAAATATTTTGGAAAATAGAGTTGTTGAGTATAATGGACTTCAACTTATTGGAATTCAGGATTTGCAGTGAATTGACAACAAAGCTAATCAAAATAAATTAGAATCAATATTGAGCTGATTAACTATTGATAAAACTTTGCCAACTATAATGATATTACACGAGCCAATTTGACCTCATATTTCCCAAAAATATTGAGTAGATTTGCAAGTTGCATGACATACACATTATTGACAGATTTTTCCTTTTACTTTATTGGTGAAAATCGCCTTTCCTTATATCAAAGGTCTTTATGATGTAAATGGTATGAATATGTTTGTTTCTGTCGGAGCTGGTACTTGGTGACCTCCAATGAGACTTGGAAGTAAATCTGAAATCGTAGTTCTTCATTTGAAATGAAAATAGTTTTTTTCTTATTAATTACTTGAATATTATTATCATTTTTTGTATAATATGTTTTTTAATATTAAAATTTTAAATATGGCAGAGTTAATAAAATCAACCTTAAAAGCATTTTTATTTAGTGTAGTCTTTTTTTCCACTTGAATTGTATTTTATCATTTTGTAAATTGATGGAGCTGAGACGATCTTTTGACTGCAGAAAATAATGATCTACTAACTCCTGAGAAATGGAATTGACTAAAATCATTAGTGGATACAAAGTATTCTGAAGTTAAAATTTGTACTAAAGCTGATTGGGCAAATGGTTTCCCAAAATGAAAATTTTATAGTTGTGAAGGAGTTGCTTGAAATAACACAAGTTGACCAAATGATACTGTAATTCAATGTCCTACAGGTTATGAAGCACTTTCAGTTTGATATTACTCAAGTGTTGCTCCATTTTGAGCATATTCAAATGATAGTAATTGATATGTTAATACAAGTTGAACTTTACATTTTATTAGGGTGGTTTGTGTAAAATAGTTTTAATACCCTGTTTACCGCCCGAATGGAAGGGGTTCACTCTGCATTACCGCTATCGGGAA
>JAZHDC010000103.1:0-4124 GCA_036541305.1 Candidatus Absconditabacteria bacterium | reverse complement strand
TAAATTTGTCCTCCCAGAATGTGACTTCAACTGAAATCAACAGGATTAAAAACTCTTTTGTCAAATAATATCATCAATTAATTAATTTTTTAGAAAATGTATTATGTAAAAAAATTAAAAACATATAAGAATTGATATAACAATATTCCAATAAATTATTTAACAAAAAAACATCTTAAAAAAGATAATAATTTAATTTTGCTATATGCTAAATTTAAACATCAATTGGATGTTGTTGATTATTATTATCGGTGCCACAACAAACTTGTCTGAGCAGTATTTGCAGTGAAAAGTAGGAACTCCTGTTAAGGTGTTTATCTTTATCAAGTTTTTATTAAGATAAGTGTTGGATAGATTATTTTGAAAAAATAATTAATTCTAATTGTATCCATTGAAATTTACAATAAAACATTAAGCTAATTCTAAATTCCTTCTATGAATTATAGAATTTAATTTATCTTGAGAAATTTTTTGTTTAGCAACATGTAAATCATAGATATACTGTAAATTTAACCATGTTTGAGGGTCTTGATCCAATGCATATCATATTAATATTGCCCATTCAGCAGTAATATTCCTTTTTCAATTGATAAGTTCACTAACTACAGAATTACTTTTTCAAAGAATATCAGCAAATTTTGATTGAGTAATAATTCTAGCATCTAATTCATCTTTTAGATACTCTCCTGGATGAAAAACTATGTTTGATTTTGGTAGCATTTGAATGTATTTAATTTTAAATTAATGATAATCTATTAGGTCTATTATTTCAATTATTTCTATCTTATTACCTTTGAGAATATTGAATATAATTCTATATTGATTGTTTACTCTTATAGAATAATCTCAATCTTTGTAATTGTTCAATTTTTCAAAATTCAGTGATTTAAATTTATTAATCTCATTGGAATTTGGAACTGATCGCAAAAGAGTTATACATTAAAACAAACAAAAAATCAATATAAAAAATCGAAAAAAACATTCTACTATTTTCCCCATCAATTATCATTGCAATCGATTATAATTTTGTTATATACTGATTAGTAAAATTTTTGTTTTTAGACAATATAACACACAATGAATAATTTATGAAACAATAAATTGAGAGATGAAATATCTACTCAAAGTGAACTAGTAAGAAATTGAACTGAAGAAGCACTAATTTGCAACTTTACATCACAGCAAATTTTGGATATAGACCAGCTTGAAGCTTGCTGACTAGTACTTGAAAGAATAATTAGTAACCATGAATCTATCAAACTATTTTGATGAGATAAAAAAAGCTTGCCATTCCTTATCTACTCTTACCAATGAAAAAAAGCTGCATTCAGAATGCTTGATGATAATAAAGTAAAATTAGTACACATTCTATGAAACTAATTTCTATTCCCTTATCTAATATCTTATGCAAACTCTAAATACCAATAAGATAATCCAAATATTCATTACAAACACTGTACAGTGCTATTTCTCTGGTTATGGTAAATATAATTACTTGAAAAATATTGATAAAATCAATAAAAGTATTGATAAACTACTTGTGAATAATTTCCCCCACCTTCAATCCATCCTCCCCTACGAAGATCAAGAAAAACTGTTAAAAGATTATAACAACTCACTAAATAATCTAAAAAATAGTGGGAAAAAGAGATATGTGAAGTTGGGAATATTGTAACAAAAAATAGTTACAAAAGACATTTGAATTTACAAACTATTTCATTATAAAATACTCATTTAAAATTAAGTATTTCAACAAATGCCTCAATTCAATGATTTTGACCTAACAGGAGAAAATTGGAAAAATTATGAAGATATTATGACAGATAGTTTATGGGTAATAAACGAAAGAGACAAAAGTTGAAAACACTCAAATTTTTATCATTGAAATTTTATACCACAGATACCAAACCAACTTATTCAAAGATATACAAAAAAATGAGATTATGTTCTAGATTTGTTTGTATGAAGTGGAACTACAGCAATAGAATGTGAAAAACTTTGAAGAAATGTGATTTGAGTAGATATTCAGCAAGATTTAATTGATAGATTGGATTTATTGATTGATAATAAAATTGAAAAGAAATTTATAGTTTGAGATAGTTGATCAGTAAAGACATTGAATCAGATTGAAAAATATCTAAATGAAAAAGAAAAAAAAGATGTTGATCTAGTATTTCTACATCCACCTTATTTTGATATAATCAAATTTAGTGAAAACAAAGAAGACTTGTCAAATACAAAATCATTACAAGAATTTTTGAAATTATTCAAGAAAGTATTGAAAAACAGTTATTTATTATTAAAATCTAAAGGATATCTAGCAATTGTAATTTGAGATAAGTATCAAAACTCTGAATGGATCCCATTAGGATTTCAATGTATGGCTGAAGCTCAAAAAGTATGATTCACTCTAAAATCAATTATCGTGAAAAACATGGAATGAAATAGAGGGAAAATCTGATCTGGTTGAATTTGGAGATACAGAGCATTGAATAGCGATTATTATATTTTTAAACATGAATATATTTTAATTTTTAAGAAGTAGAAGTATGAGAAAAATAATTTTAGTTTTAATATCATTATTTTTTACTTATAATTTTTCTTTTGCGGGTTGATGAGTTGATATAATAACTTGATCTAGTTGTGAAGAATTAAAATGTCTTAATAATAGAATTGATGAATTAATTGAAGTAAACAAGAAATTGCAAGAAGAAAATAAAATCCTACAAAATAAATATACTGAATTTAATAGTTGATTGAAATCATATTTTGAAGTTATTTCAGAAAAGTCTAATGCATATAATATAGCATTAAATCAAATTAAATATTGGGCTTGGTTTGTTTGAATAATTCTTTCACTAGTATGAATAATCTTTTGAATACGGAAATGAAAAGAATTAAAAGATTCTAATGACGAATTTAAAAAATTGTTAAATATTAAAGAAAAAAAATTTGAAAAATATTTAAGTGAAGCAAGCGAAGAGTTTAAAAAATTATTAATAAAATATTTAGATTGACAAAAAATAAATATTGAATCATATATGAACTCTAAAATAGATAAATTAATATCTGATGAATTATATATAAAATTATTTGATAAATTATATATAAAATTATTTGATGAATTAAATATAAAATTTGATAAAGAATCAATAGAAATAAATAATCAGTTACATCAAACTATTAGTAATACTTTAAACGAGAATGAGAACAACAATGATGACTGATTATGAGAATTATTAGATAAATTGATAAAATAAATTTAAATATTAAAATAAACAAATGAATATTAAAACTCTAAATATTTCACAATGATTGTCGAAAATATACATTTGAAAGATTAAATTTTCTGAATTAAAGAAAATTGCTAGATTTTTTATTCGCACTTCTACATGAAGTTGAATAAATAGAGAAACAAACCCAAGAAAAATACAAGATATATGTAATTATATTATTAAAAACATCGATTCTAATATACCTATATTCCCTACACCAATGGTTATTTCCCTAGATTCAGATTACTGAGTTGAATATAATTGAAATGAAATGATTATTCCTGATGATAAAGAGGAAATAGCTTTGATTATTGATTGACAACATAGATTTAAATGAATAGAATTATACTTAAAGACAAATGAAAATACCATTGATTTGGAATTACCGATAATAATTTTATTAGATTATGATACTTATGAATTATCTGAAATATTCGCAAACATTAATTTTAAACAAAAACCTGTAAATAGATCACTATATTATGATATATTTTGATCTTTACCGCCAGAAGATGGGACATTAAATGAAATGCAGTTGTCGCATAATTTGGTTAAATTTTTAAATTCAGAAGTTTCTCCAATTTCATGAATAATAAAAGTTCTTGGAAGTTGAAATTGATTAGTATCACAATCATTTATAGTGGATATTTTTATTGTATTCTATAGGAATGAATATATTTGGAAAAAATATATTGAAAAACAAAATTTAATTGAAAAGTTTCTTATAGAGTACTTTTCTTTTATAAAAGAATTTTTTAAAAAATATAATTATAATATTGATGAAGAATGAAAATATATAACAAATTGACATGTTTTGTGGAAAACTACTTGATTTTGAGCGATTTTATA
>JAZHDC010000102.1:0-4156 GCA_036541305.1 Candidatus Absconditabacteria bacterium | reverse complement strand
TATTATACTTGCTACTATAAATAGACAATCATTGTAAAATCTTCTTGGAAGTAGAATACTTTTTCTTATCAATACTGTCATGTGAAAATTCTCATTCTATCTGATCTGTTCACTGAAAAACCTTCCTACTATACTTTCCATACAAATCATGGAAATATATAGATTTAGGACAAAATACATAATCATTCAAAGTAGAGATTTTTATGAATGGGTCCATTTTTGTTTATTTAATATCAATTTTTATACCTATATCATCTTTCAATGCTCACCTTAAAGAATTTCTAAGTTTAAATATTTTCTCCAATTGCTCTTTATTGTATCAATTTACTCAATCTGAAGGTTCTTTACTTAATGCATCTTTGATAGAATTAAAACATTCTAAAGCATTTTTTGATAAAACTAGATATCAAGTTCATACTGTTCTCCATTTCAATAAATCTTCATAAGCTTTTTTATGAATATTTATATTTTCTTGTTTTCAATACTTTTTCTTTCCTATTTCTTGAGTAAGAAGTAATAATTCAGGATAATACTTCAATCTTTCATCTAAAATTCTTTTGTCATAGTCGTACTTTAGTTTCGCCACTTCAGATTTGATTGAATTCTTTGCACTATAAAAAGCAATTATTGCTGATAAAATAGAAACAACTACTCAAATTACAAATTCATTAGTCATTATTGATTAGTTAATTTTTAAATGGTCAAAAGGATTATATGTTCATTCGCTTTTGTTTTTTCAATCTATTTTCTTATTTTGTGGTTTATTTATTTCTTTATATTTTTTAAGTGAATTATTAGATTTAGACAAAATCTTTAAATATCAATTCTTAGCAACATTATAGGCTCATATACTATCATAATTTATTGAATTACCGCTTTTTATATCTTGATAAAATTCAAAATATACTCATGATTGATTGTTAAATCAACAATTATCATTATTATGATGTTTTTTTAATCAATCTTTACTCATAAAATTGCTATTACAATAAGGACAGATTGAACTTGTTCAACCAACTTTAACAAATTCTATTATTCCAAATTTATTTATTCAAAAATTATCTTTTAAAATAATAGATTGTTTTATGTCTGGTGGCACTAATCATATTCAATTAAATGAAGTTCACTGAAATTTTTTATATAGTGACCACTCCAATCTTCTTGAAATATCTGTATTAGATTGATAAAAATGACCATCTATCATCTTTTCAATATCTCATGTATATTTGCCATCTTTTATTTGCTCTTTTTGACTTCTATTTTCATCTAAATTTTCTAATATTATTTTTCAAAAATATCATTGTTTAAAAATTAAATAATACAATATTCAGACCATATTTGAAGTTATAGCATCTCTTAAATGATTTATTTTTGAAATTGTTTCTACATCTTCAAACTTATTATTATCATCCAATGAAAAAATAAAATCTAACAATATTTTTTGTATTTTTTCTTTTAATCAATACTTTTGATCAGCTTTGAACTCTTGACTTAACCGATATATCGTATGTTCATTATTATCATTATCAACTACAAATAATACTTTTGGTTTAATTTCTATCTTCGAATCTTTATTAATTTTTCATTTTGAATACAATTCATATAGCCTTCTTTTTGCAGATACCTCTTTGAGCTTAATGTAAGTTGACTTATCTCAGTTTAAAACTATTTTATCTCAAATCAATTTCGCTTGAGTTAAATCTATAATTCAAGTCTCGATTCTTTTAAAATAATCTTTTTGCGATAAAAAGTATGATATATTCTTTGATACTTCAAAATTTCTTGTATGACCATCTTTTGTAAAAGGTGCTTTTTCAAATTCATATTTAGTAACTCAATCGACAACTTTTATGTCGATAATTTTATCATATTTATCTATTAATTTCCAAAACTCAATTTTAGCAAACTCAAAGTTATTAACATTATATTGATTCTTACTATCTAAAAACTTTGTAATGCTTAATGTTGCTAATTCATTTATTCATCTGTCTATTCAGAAATATCGAATTTCATTACTCTTATATTTAGAATTTATCTCTGTTTCTAAATTTTCATTAAATTTTCAGACATTCTCTTTTAAATCTTGAGTATCTTTAAATGCTAAGTTATATTTTTTGTTATTTGAATTTAAACTGAAATTAGTCGTGAATAATAATTGTTTATCTAGTCTTCTATTTCTATATTTATCTAATTTTTGGGGCTTTTCTAATAATCATTCTTTTTGCTTATTAACTAAGTCATCATCAGACAATTTGTAATACAAACTAAACTCTGGATTGATTCTAATATCATAATATTTCTCTTGGTTATCTTTTGTCCAGAAATCTAACCAATATTTTGTATGAGCTTTATTTATGTGATCTTTAATATCTATACTTAAATCTTGAGAAGTGATTTTGTAAATAAAAACATTTAACGATTCTATGAATTTTTTATAAGAGATTTCATCAAGCATCATTAAATTCTTAGTATAAGCTACTTTTTCAAGATCTATTTCAAATTCATCTAAACTATTATGTGTTTGAGATAAAATACTATCAAGTCAAAAATCATTTATATCTAATACATCCTTAGCAACATCAGTATTTAAAACATCTTTATAAAATTCTATTAATAATTTTTCATCAAGTTGTCCATTTGTTTTGTACTGATTTCTATCATTTATTTTAAATTCATCAAATCTTTTAAGTTCAATTTTCATTTTCTTGCTCATATGAAAGTATTTTTTATCTTTATTTACTTGATTGTTCGACAATTCTGCTATAATATTCTTAATAAATGTATTTCTACTATTTTGATTTGTTATTACTTCTCAAAGTAAAACCTCTTTATCCTCTTTAAAACAAAGTTTTTGAAGTGCTCTCAAAGTCAATGACTTAAAACTATGTATTTTAATGCTTCAATCTGGATTAGAATTTCTTTGATCATTTAAAAAATCATGTGCTAATTGGTGATAATTTTGTCATCATTTTGGTATCAATGCCAATTCTTTGTTATTTCAATTTTCTATTATAATAGCATAAAATTTTAATTTTTCACTATCAATTATTTGTTTCTGATATCATAATATTTTAGCTTTATTTTGTCATATTTTCAATGCTATATTTTTATAAAATTCACATAACAATTTATAATTTTGTGTTAAAATCTTTTCATTAGGAATATTAAAATATTTTCATCTCTCTTCAGCTTTATTTTTGATTTCTTTAGATATTTCTATAAATCTATTTTCTAATTCAGTTCTAAATTCAGGGGTCTTTTTATTAATTTCTCTTTCGTAGTCCTTTCTACTTTTATTAAGAGGCTGAAGGATGTTATTTATTTCCTTTCATAATCAATTTATTTGATCAGTTAAATTTTTAAAATATTCAAAATTAGTTTCTCAAATATCATCAAATAATTCTACAGATAATTCTTCAATAAATTCTTCTGATTTAATGAAATACTTAAATTGAAATGTTGTTTTTGAAATAAGATCTTCATAAGTATATCAATTTCAGACAAATTGTATAAAAGCTGATTTTCTTTTTGCTTTAAATAATTTTATTTCATCATATAATTCTAACATAGTCATATTTTTTAGATTACTTAGATTTAGTCAAATTTTATTAAAAAAAGAATCATCCAATGTATAATTAACATTTTGATTAATATTTCAAAATTTAATATTGAATATATAATCAAGATTAATTTGATGAATAGTTTTACTAAATTCTAACTTTAATTTACTTATTTCTAATTCAAAATATTGTTTTGGCGATTTGTTCAAAATATAATAATTAAAACTTCATTTTGCTATTTCAATTCAATTGTTTGGTCAAAACTCTTTTAATACATCTATCAAACTGAGTTCAAATTTAGGAATAGATTTAAAAATTTCATCAATCTTTTTATCAACAAAAGGTTTATTAGTTTTAACTAAAAATTCAAATAAGTCTTTTAAAATTGAAAGATTATTTCATTTTAAGATCTGTAAATAATATCATATATCCCTATATTTACTTTGTTCTTCTAATGGAGCAGATTGATGCTGAACTAATTTCTCTATTATATTATCAATTTTAGTAAAATAATTTACTAAGTAGTCTTCAATATAATGCACGCTCAGGCTGAGCCCCAGAGCCTCGGAGATCTCCTCCATGGAACATTCCTCCCG
>JAZHDC010000101.1:0-4167 GCA_036541305.1 Candidatus Absconditabacteria bacterium | reverse complement strand
TAAACTTTCCAACCAATTCATCCTTACTAGGCATTTCTGCAAGCTGTGATACATACTCAGCTCATTTCCATTCATTTCAAAACCATCCTCATAGATACTCTATATCGAATTTTGATTTTGACTTTTTCCAACCTTTTTTCACAGCTGAAACTGCTTTCAATGGCGCAAACTCATCATCGTAACTATAAACAACCACTACTGATCCGTCTAAGTCCTTAAGCTCTCATCACTCATATCCAGCCTCTTTCAAAACATTCAAAAAGATTCTTTTCTTTACTACCAACATCTTCCCGTTAACTTCAGCCATTTGTGATCTGACTGTATTTATTTCATTAACTGGAATGCTTTGTTGTCTCAATGCGATAACATTCTTTGAAGACTCTAAGTTTTTCTTATAAGCTTCCAATAAATGCACCTTTTCTTTTCTTGTTAAGGCCATCGATACTATCTATAGACTAAAAAAACTCCCAATTTTGGAAGACACTAAAAATATAATTTCTTTACATTTCGTTGTTCTCTTCCTAGGTAGGATTTACTCACTATTGACACCTACTGTCTTTGGTACGATAAGACTAATATATAATGATTTAAAATAAAAATGCAAGCACAAATAGTGAAAAAATAATATTCATAGTTATGAACAGGATTTGGATTAGGATGACGATTAGGATTTGGGAGAATTGCTTCGCAATTAGTTTAAGTTTAAAGGAAGAGACAAAGGAAAGGGATAAGGTATAATTTGTCCCTTTCCTTTTAACATTGCTTTTGCTTTAAACTATACAATCCCTCTAACTTGGTACTAAGTACTTACACTGAGTACTAGATTTTAATTCTTAACTATATTTATCTTCTAAAATCTCTAGTCGTGTGCTGTAACTATTACTTTGTATTGTCAAGTAGTTCAACACAAACGGGATATTGTTCTATTATGCCAATCAGGATTGGCAGGAATATAGATTAATATTTCATTAGCATTCTTAATTCACTGGACATATCAGTGAGTATATCGAACTCAGGTGAAAAAAAATTCTACAGAATTAGCTTTGTATATAGTTCAATCAGCACACTTTGCAAATATTTCAGTAGAAATATTATTTGTATTTAAGTTATGATTAAAAGTATAAACATTCCGTGCAGAACTATAAACTCAATCTCAAGGTGCTGTAGATGAAACAGAGACATTTATCCAATCTGAAATATATTTTCTTCCTTGAGCTTTGTTAACTAGTGCATTCCACTTCTCTGCTGTTAGAGTTTCTCATTCAGTTGCTGTCAAAGGATCTGTTCACTTAACAAAGAATAATCATATTACAAATATTGAAAGTCACATAGACATTCATATTCATAAGAAAAATCATTTCTTCACATATTGTATTACTTTTTGCATTTGTAATAAATAATAATAAATTTTATCGATGATTTAAAATAAACTTATATTGAATAATTATAAATTAATCATTTGCTGTAACTATTACTTTGTACTGTCAAGCAGTTCAATTTGAACATAATGTAGATATTCTCCTATAAATTCGTGATGTATGACTAGGAGTTCTGATTAATACTTCATTATTGGATTTTACTTCTCACTCATAACCAAAAGATGACCGATTTCAATCATAATAATTGTAAACATTATTTGCCAAATGTACTTTACCATCTGAACATTTGGCATAAACCATAACATCTACCATTTGAGTATTCAATCAATGATTAATTGTATAAACATTCCAATATGGTGATTCAAAAACTCAATCTCAAGGTGCTGTAGATGAAACAGATACATTTAGCCAATCAGAAACATACTTTCTTCCTTCAGTTTTTGACACCAAAGCATTCCACTTCTCTGCTGTTAGTATTTCTCAGTCAGTAGCTGTTAATGGATCGCTTCATTTTACCAAGAATAATCAAACTACAAATATTCAAAGTCACATAGATATTCAAATACCAATTGAGAATCACTTCTTAATATTTTGTAATACTTTTCCCATCTTAATTTAAATTAAATAATAAAATTATTAATAACTAGTAGCTATCATTCTACATGGTCAGTAATGAGGTTCTGTTACAATTGGAAATACAATACTACTTCAAGAAGTTCAATTACTTACTTGTAAAGTATAAGATTGTAAAGATCATTGGGATAAATTTTCCAACAATACTTGTCAACTAACATTTCAATAAATAGCAGTATGTGTATTTGTTCATCACAAATTTTTATAAGAAGCTCAACCATTTATACTAACTCTATAACTTGGTAATCAATACTTATTGGAACAACTAAAAGTCACAAGAACTTCTCACGAATTTCATACTTCAAAATTACTAATATTCATTCAAGACAAACTTGTCCGACCACTTGAAATGGAAATAGAAATATCTGTAGGACTTGATAATTCAACTTGCTTTATATTGACACTAGAACTACTAGAAATATTTGTATTAACCTTATCTACCAAAGCATTCCATTTCTCTGCTGTTAGAGTTTCTCAATTTGTAGCAGTCAAAGAATCGCTTCAATTTACGAACCATACTCACAGCATAAATAATCAAAGCACTATAAATGCTCAAGTTCCAAAAACCATTCAATTTAATAATTTTTTTACCATTAGTTTACAATTATCTATTAAAAATAATTAATTTCGACACAAATATTCACATCTCAATAATACTTCACTATTAGTCACATCTAAATAAATTGATCCATCATTTTTATCACATTTTTGAAGTCATCTATGAACTCAGTTTCAATCTGTTTGTCTATTAGAAATCAAACATTTTGCATAGGAATTAGGGATAATTCAACCACAATCAGCTGTTGTCCATGTCTTAGTTTTCAATCAAATAGCTCATTCATTTGTACTATAATAACGACAAGTTATAACTTTAGCATCTTCCAATCATTTTATAGAATCTACTTTATTTACTAATTGATTCCATTTCTCAGAAGTCAGTAATTCTTTATCAGTTGCCGTCAAAGGATCAGTTCACTTTACCATAAAAATTCATGTAAAAAACAATCAAAATATTATTAATGCTCAACTTCCAAATATTACTCAGTTTATAATCTTTTTTATCATTTAGATTTATTATTGTTATAAAACTTAATTAGATAAATATTCTTAAAAAAATTTTTTCTATATAAAAATATTAATTTCGACATAAATACTCACACTTCAAGGCAATTCCAGAATTAGCAGTATCTAGATAAATTTTTCAACTAGCTTTTTCGCAAGCATGAAGTCATCTTTGTATTCACGCTCAGTCTGTTTGTCTATTAGTTATCATACAATTTGTAAATGAATTAGGAATAATACCTCAACAGTCAGCATTTTCCCATATTCTATTTTTCCATCAAGCTGTTCAAGCATTTGAACTTGAATATAAACAACTAATAATTTGTGAATTTTCTAATCATTTTTTCGACTCTACCTCAGTTACCAAAGCATTCCATTTCTCTGCTGTTAGAGTTTCTCAGGTGGTTGCAGTTAGTGGATCGCTTCACTTTACAAACCATACTCATAGCATAAATACTCAAACAATCATACATGCTCAAGTTCAGAAAACCATTCCATTTAATAATTTTTTTACCATTAGTTTTTATTAGTCATTAAAAATAATATATATAATGATACAAATTTTATATTACAAAATCAAGTGATAATTGGAAAAATTTAACCCTTGTCTTAGCAGGTTTGATGGTAAGCCATATTTTTATAGCTTCTATCCCAAACTCAGCAAAAAAAGCTTTTTATTTATTTTGAAAAAACTAAAGAATCTATTCTCTGAATATATGCAGTATATCAACTAGTTTCTTGGCATTTTCTAAAGTTATGTTTTGGAGTCAAAGATTTCTAGGATCTGAGGCAACTGAATCGTAACTAATCTGTTTTCCAGTTAGCTTATCAGCAATGATTTTCCCTACAAATATTGGATAAATAACTCTATCAGAAGATATTCACTCCTCTTCCATCAGCTCCTGGAATATTTGAAAATCTTTCTCAGATATTTTTCATAGATAATATTTCCTCAAATAATCTGCAATATTAGGATTATTGAGAGCATGGTCAAGGGCTATATGCATTCACCTCCAATAACAAACATCCTTACGATTTGCTCATTTCATACCCAAAGGCACATATCTTTTGGCTCTTAATGCTCTAATTTTGG
>JAZHDC010000100.1:0-4223 GCA_036541305.1 Candidatus Absconditabacteria bacterium | reverse complement strand
GCAGAGTTGAAAAAAGTAAGCACCCAAAATGTAACAGTGCAGTATCTAAGTTGTGACTGAATATCCCATTGACAAACTAAATTATTTTACAAAGAAAATAGCGTAGTTTTCTGAGAAAGTTGTGATGCTCACCAAAAAGAGTTTAAGTGTGAAAACTGAGTATGGAAGTATTGAACTTCTAATGCTGATTTAGAGTTATACAAGTATTTTACTTGTACAGTATGACCTGCTAGTAATTGTGAAACTGATACAAATACGCAAAAATCTACTACTAATTTAGATGTAATATTTAATATTCCAGCAATAGAACATTGAATAGGATTTAATGTGGAAAATACAGTAAATGAAAATAATTGAACTTACAAATACACTTTACAATGAACATGTAATAATTGAACTTTTGAAAGTATAGTGTTTTGAGTGCCTATTTTAAAAAGCTGTAATAGTGGATACAATGTTCAAGGTAATAATTGTTTGGAAGATACTTATTGGTCTTGAGATGCAACTAGTTGATTTACTTTTACAAAACTGTGACAAATTGTTTATCCTAAGAGTTGTAATGATTTGTTAGTTAGTACAAATACTAATTTTAAGATATGAACTACATTAGCTTACAATTGAACTAATTTTATTGATTGAGTATATTGGATAAAGCCCAATGAAAATACTCAATTCAAATCATATTGTGATATGAGTAATGAGTGATGAGGTTGGACTATGATTGTTTGATTCAAGTGAAATGTTCTTGATACTAGTTACTATGACAATGCAAATGTTTGATGGACAAAAGTTAATTGATTGTGAACCTTTTCAAGTAATTTAAACTATAATTCATCATATTTTTCCCCTGCTTATTGAAATGTTAATTGAAATTATCTTAGAATTTCTAATTGACAAGATCGTTTAACATGGAATTTGCCATGAAATAATTCCTTATATTATTATGTTCATTGAACTTGAAGAGTAATATATTCTGCATGAAGTACTACAACTTGATTGACATTTAATACAGATCTATCATATAGAAATACTTCAAATATTACTAATTTATCTAAAAGACGGTGAAATCTTCTAAAAGTTCTTTGTCAAGACTGAAGATCGTGAGGAAGAGATAACGCTGTTTTGTGATTTAGAAGTGATATGTCTCATACTTGATATTATTGTGAAGGATTTGGATATCCAAATTTTGGGGATCATTCTTATAGGTATAATACAAGATGGTATTCTGAAACAGTCTGAGATTCAATTGTTAATACATCTGATGCTTGGCGTTCTGATTCAAAATATTATAATATTTGGATTAGGTAAATTAAATATATATAAAATATTTTTTGGATAATATATTTTGTTTTTTCTAAATCTTTAAGAAATATTGTTTTTTCGAATCTGCACATTTTTTTATTTATGTATAAGTATACTTTTTCTTGAAATCCCAAAAAATTATTATATAATACACTATTTAATAGTCAAATTTTCAAAATGGCAAAAAAACTAAAAAAACTTCTAAAATCCTTTACATTGATTGAGTTAATAATTGTGATTGCAGTTATAGCAGTTCTCTGAGTGGCTGCTTTTCTAGTACTTTCTCAGTGGATGAGCAAGAGTAGAGATTCTAGAAGAATAGCAGATTTTCATGTAATAAAAAATGCTTTAGATATAAGTTTTGTAGATAAATCTTATTATCCTCTTCCTGATGAAAATATTTTAGTTAAAGATAAGTTTTGATGATTGTGATGGATTCAATGAGCTTTTTCTAATAAAGTTGTTAGTAGTTTGAATTCAATTCAAAAACCCCCATTTGATCCGAAGAGTAAATTACCTTATGATTATAGTGTTACTCCTGATTGAAAAGAATATGAAATAAGAGTCTTTGTGGAAAACTTTGTTTCAAATAGATTAATAAGTCAATCATTTGCAAGTAAGACAATATCAAATATTGTTTGAAATTATAAAAAGTATTTATTGATTAAATCACCAACAAATGATATATTTATTTGGAATGTTAAGAACTTATTTTGTGATGAAATAGATTTTACATTATGTGAAATTAACGATAGTTCAATACTTTCTATTTGATACAATAATCAAGAATTATGATACAGTATTCAATTATCGTGATTGAATTTAACTCCTTTATTTAATGATTCTACAAGTAATGAACTTAAGCAAGTATTATTAGAGGATTTGAAAAAGTTTTTACCTAATGAGTTTAATAATTACTGAGAAAGTCAATTGTTGAAAAAAATATGATCATTTATCAGTGAAGAAAAAGTACCTTATAAGAGTGAAGAAATTGATTCTTATAGTTGAACAACAAGACTAATAAATTACTATTTGTGAAATATTATTTGTTGAGATTGAAAAATTGAATGAAGCGAACAATGCGATGATTGAAATAAAATTTCAGGTGATGGTTGTTCTTGAATTTGTAAGTTTGAAATTCCATCTTGTCAATTAACCGCTACACCAAATCATAAGACTAGCTCTCCATTGGTTTCACAAATTTCTTGATCTGTTACTAATTGATGATTTTTTTCAAAAATTATTATTAATTGAGTGGAAACTATAGATCCATTACTTCCATTATCAAATTCTTTTACAAATTGAGTTCATACAATTACTTGAGTAGTAGTAAATCATATTGATAATACTGTTAGTTCAGATTGTAGTATAAAAGTAAATGTTTGATCAATAGTGTGCTGAAATTGAGTAAAAGAATGAATAGAAGAGTGTGATGATGGGAATTTAATTAATTATGATGGTTGCTCATCTACTTGTGTAAAAACTTTCACTCCAATATTATTCAAAGATTCATCAGGTAACAATGTATTTCCTTCTAATTGTAATGATTTGAACATTAAAAAAAACCAGTATCTTGCTTATAATAAGTATGAGACAAATAATTTAACAACATTGAAACAAATTTCACTTTCCCAAATAAATGACTGAGTATATTGGATGGACTTAGATTGAATGAGTTCCAATGAAAAGTATATTTCTGATGATGAAACATCAATATTAATTAATTCTGATGAGGTTAATTGATCTACAACTGTAAATGATTCAAGCAAATATGCTAATAATATTACAAACACCTCTGTAGTGAATACAAGTTCTACTAAAAAGACTTGAACATCTAGTTTGAATTTTCCTACAAATTCTATGTTAACTGTAACTTGAAATCCATCAAATAATGAATTAGATTTTTGATCGTGAGATTTTACTATTGATTTTTGGATGAATCCAACATTAGTTTCTTGAACTTATAATTTGATTTCAAAAAGATCACATCAAAGTTCTTACGACTGATATATTATTTTGATAAGTAATTGATTAGTGAAAGCTTATTTTTCATCTAATTGAACTTCATGGGATATAGCTAATCCTTTGTCTTGTTGAAATGTAAAAATTTGAAGTTGGTATCATGTAGCTGTAGTTCGCTCAAATAATAACATATTGTGTTTTAATAATTGATTATTAACTTCATCAATTTCTACTACAAAATCAATATTTTCTAATAATCAGCCAATTCGTATTTGAAAAGATTCTAATGGATTACCATTTACTGGATATATGGATGAAATACGTATTTCTAAGTGATCTGGAAGACGGACTTCGAATTTTTCATTAGATTTAGTTGCACCTTTACCAGTAAGTTGTGACATGACTAAGGATTGATGATGATGGACTCAAATTTGAAATTTTTCAAGCTGTCCTTGACAAGATATATTATCCGAAAATTGATTTAATATTCAAGAAATATGAAATTATCAAAAATCTCGGTGACTACCGTCAGTAATTTATAATTTAGATTCTTTGAAAACAACTTGAATAAAGGTTATTACAAATAATTATCATACTAATGGTCGTTTTTTCAAACCATCCTGTTTTCTGAATATTGATTGATCTACTCAAGCTGATTGCAGAACTTCATATTCGAGTATTAATTGGACAAATCCAGTGGTTAGCGCGTGACTTCCTAATTATTGATTAATATTAATAGACCAAACAAATTGATGGTGAAATTATAATGATTTATTTTGAATAAGGTTGCGGAAAGGGAGCTCACAAGAATCTAATTGGAATAGAGACCATTGAAAAACTTGTAGCTGAAATACTTCAAGAATGAAATTATTCATTAAATAATTTTTATATTTAATAATTACTCTTTTATAAAATGGCAAAATCTATAAAAAAATTCTTAAAGAGCTTTACTTTAATTG
>JAZHDC010000099.1:0-20489 GCA_036541305.1 Candidatus Absconditabacteria bacterium | reverse complement strand
GAATTTTTTATAGATTCATAATAAAAGTTAATTCAGATAACCTTCCTGATTTATTGTTTCAAAAATATGTTTGATAATATTGCAAATACTTATTAAATAAATTTTTGCCTGATAAAAGACTCATCTATCAATCAAGCAACCAAAATAGTAAAATGCTCATTTGAAATTTCAATCAAAAAACAAATTTGAAAAAGAAAAATTAATATAAAAACTAACAATTGAAAAAAGTCTATTAAAAAAGGTGAAATAGTTCTTGAAAAAAAAACATAAATTTTTATAATGGGGAATTGAATAGTATTTTAATTAAATAAAAATTATTTGTAGAATGCCTAATTTAAAGCAAATTCAAACAAAGATTAAATCAGTATGAAATCTAAAAAAAATAACAAGAGCACTAGAAGTTGTTTCTACTATAAAACTTCAAAAAACTAAAGAGCAAACAGAATCTTTGAGAACCTATTTGTTGGATTTGTTGTTTATTATAGATAATGTGGCTGAGAAAATAGATTTATTCAAGCACAAGAATGTTCAAAGTAATAAAAAATTAGTAATTGTAGTAACAACTGATAAGTGACTTTGTTGATCAATGAATTCAAAGTTGTTGAAGGACGTTTTTCTTGATCTAAAAGATAACAAGGATAATACAGATTTATTTGTGATTTGAAAAAAGTGATTGGAAGTATTGAGTAGAGCTTGATTCAATATAGTTTGATCACTTTCATTAAGTGACAATTTTGTAGATGAAGATTTGTTGCCAATTTATGTTTATTTAAAGGATGCGCTTGAGTTGCATTTGTATAATGAAGTTCAATTATATTTTAATTTCTTCAAATCTACATTAGACCAAAGACCTACTTCTTTACAGATTTTTCCACTAAACAAAGATGTTTTTGAGACATTTATATGAAAAGTTGAACTAAAAAGAACTTTACAAAGTGATATGAGATGAAGAGACATGATTGTTGAACCTAATAAGTCCAAACTAACAAAAGAAATATACAGACAAATTAGAAATTACATAATTCAATCTGCAATTATTCAAAATAAAACCTGAGAGCATGCATCTCGTATGATTTCTATGAAAAACTCAAAAGATAATTCTAATTCAATAATATCACATTTAACATTGTCGTATAATAAAGCTCGCCAAGCTGCAATTACTCAAGAAATTTCAGAAATAGTAAGTGCAAAAATTGCTATGGAAGATTAATTTTATAACTTGATCTATATTATGTTTTGATTTGACTCTGATTCTGTAAAAAGCGTAAAAAAAGCAGCTGCAAATCCAGTTAATAATTTTGATATGGATGATGCTAGTGTGGAACATCATGAATGAAACGATGTTTGTTGAGATTATATAAGAGTTTATTTAAAGATTGATGATAATTGAATAGTAGAAAATTATTCTTATAATTGATGTTCTTCTACATTTGTTTTGTGATGAGCAAGTATTATTGTAGATGATATAAAAGGGAAAAACATATCTCAACTATTAGAGTTAGATTATACTATTTACAAATGAAAGTGACTTGAATTTTCTAATACTAGACAAATTAGGCAATTATCTTTGTCTATCTTATCAGTAAGAAATGCTATTCATAATTATTTGAATGATTGAATAATTGACGAACTTGAAGATTTATATTAATATTATTTCAATAATAAAATGTTAAGAACATTTGCCATAGAAACTAGTTGTGATGACACATCTTTGTGAATTGTTAATTTTGATTGAAATAAATTTTTGGTAGAAAAAATAATAGCATACTCACAAATTCAAGATCATCAAAAATACTGATGAGTAGTACCAGAAGTAGCTTCTAGATTGCATGAAGAAAAAATAATAGAACTTTTGAAACATTTTTCAAAGGAAGACTTAGAGTCAGTTGATTTTATTAGTGTTACTACAAATCCTTGACTTCCTGGTTCTTTGTTAGTTGGAATAAATACTGCTTATTTTCTATGAGAAATGTTGAATAAAGAAGTCGTTGAGGTTAATCACATAAATTGACATATTTTTTCACTATTATTAGATAGAGAAATCAGAGAAATTAAACTTCCAGTTTCCATTCTTACAGCTTCTTGATGACATAATGAGATTTATATTTTGACTTGAAGCTGAGAGTTTTTATATAATTGAACTTTCTTTGATTTTTCTCTTGAAAAAATTTGAAGAAGTATTGATGATGCTGCTTGAGAATGTTTTGATAAGGTTTCTAGAATGCTTGGATGACCATATCCTGGAGGTGCTTGGATATCACAAAATGCTACAAGATCACGTTGAAATTTAGCTTATCAATTCAATAGAATTTTTTTGAAATCAGATGAATTTGATTTTAGTTTTTCATGAATGAAATCTAAAGTTCATTATCTTTTGGAAAAGTTGAAAAAAGAAAATCATATTTTGACTGAGCAAGATATTTACGATATCTCATATGAGTTCCAAGAAGCAGTTGTAGAAGTGTTATGAAAAAAGTTACTTAAATCTACATTGAAATATAATACAAAAACAGTATGAATTACTGGATGAGTTTCTTGTAATGATAGGTTGTACGATTACATATTAGAATTAAGGGATAACAAGTACAAAAATGTTGATAATATAATAAAGCCAATGAAAAAGCTATACTCTACAGATAATTCTGCTATGATTTGAGTTGCTTGAATTATTAATTATTTATGAAATAAAAAAATATAAATGTTTAAAATAAATAAAAAAGATATTTTTCTATATGTTATTACAGCAATACTAATTGTATCAATATTATTAATTTGAATTATTATATTCTATAACAAATTATTTGGTAATTATGGTTATACTACCGATGAGTACAAAGAAAACCTAAAAAAGATAGAAGCTATACAATTAGAGAAAGAAGAAATTATAAACAATGATTATATTGATGATGAACATGTTGTTAATAGTTTTACAGGATTGATTAGTGCTGAAATGTTTTCATGACTAAATGCTAATGTTACACTTGAAGACTTAAAATCTGATTATACAAATGCTTATATAAAATGAGATACAAATTCTCAATTATTGTTGTTGGAGCAGATTTATCATACTTCAAATGATGTAAAATACTTATATCCAATAATAAGTACTGCTAAAGATATGTATAATTTTGAAAAGGCCTTTGCTTATTCTCAAATTGTTTTTAGTATCAATAATGATCTTTGAGAGTTAAGTGTTGATGATTTTTTTAGTATTATGCTAAATCATTTGGAATATAATACCGATAATTTAAATAAAATTAAAGCAATTTTGAAAATCCTAAAAGATACAAATAAAATATCTATTACTCAGTATAACTATTATAATAGTGTATTAAGTTTGGTTTGATACGATATGGATAGTTTTTATTCACATTTTTCTTGAATTTCCAAGTGAAATTACGAATCTTACAAACAATGAATTAATGACGCTATAAGTACTTATGAATCATACAAAGATGTTCCACAATACTATTTGAAATCTTTGATGGCATTAGTCTTGTTTCAACAATGATTACTGACACCTGCAGAAAAGATTTCTTTTGATGTACTAAAAGAGAATTCAAGATATATATTACCAAATCAAATATTAGCAAATGCTAGTTTTTTGAAATCTGATTATACTAATGCAAAAAAGTATTTCACTAAATTAATTACAGAGGATCCTGATAATTCAAATATTTATAGGTTTTATTTGTGAATATCTCATTATTGGTGAGAAAAATATGAAGAAGCTATTATCTTCTTTTCTCAGGTAAAGTCCTGATGATTTCAAATGGATGCTGTAAGATATTTGATATCAAGTTACTATAATATTTGAGACTACAAGAATGTAGTAAGTAATTTTCAAAAGATTAGTAAATCAAAACATCTTACTGAGTACGACTACTATACTTTTTTTGATATGTTTTTCTATAAACCATTTGAAACAAAACAATCATTTACTATGTTGAAAAGTAACTCTAAGTTAGCATTAGAGTATATTTCTACATGTCAAAAGAATCTATGAAAAAATATGAATTATATTTGTTTATATTGAAAATGATGATATCTATTGGCAAAATGAGCACCAGATAAGTCTTTGAAATATTTAAATTATTTGATAAAATATTACCCTAGAAATTACATGTTCAAAGCAATATGAGATATATATGAGTCAAGATGAGAAATGGATAAAGCTAAAAAAAGCTACATAAATGCAGTATTGTCATCACAATTGTCGAATGAAAAATCTGAATATAAAAAAATACTAATAGAATTTATTGTAGATAGTAAGAATTAGTTGTTAACATATATTCGATATGCTAATACGCTAGCAAAAGAAACTCGAATTAAATATGGAATTTGCATATAACTTACTCGCTTAAATTTTTTCCATGAAATAATAATAGTAATTACTATTGTCATCCATACAATTATAATATCAATAAATCAAGCAAGTAGGTTTCATTTTGTAAACCACAAATATGTGAATGTAAAATTACTTAATAAGTTAATAATAAAAGGGATGGTAAATGTTATTGATATCTCTTTTTTGAAAGCTTTATAAAATACAAATCAGTAGCTGATAAATATTAAAATATAAAGAATTGGCCAAACAATTCAAAACAAATAAGATGGAGGTGCCCAATCTGGCTTTAAATAGTCTCAGTATTGTTGGTATGTGTCCATTATTCTAAGTAGAAATAAGTTTATTTTACTTATAAATTTAAATTTTTCAATTGTTGTTTTGAATAATCAACATTTATTGTCTAATTATCTTGAATTTCTATGTTTTTTCTTTATCTTATATTAGTTTAAATTTAATAATAATATCTATGCTTAGAGTATGATGATTTTTGGAGTATAGTCCACAAGAACAATTTATATTTGACAATCTGAAACAGCTTATTTCAAACGAATATAAAAGCTTTGGTTATGCAAATATCGAAACACCAGCAGTAGAAAGAAATTCAGTTCTTACTGCAAAGTCTTGAGAAGACGCATCTAAACAAATTTATTGATTGTATTGACTTGCTCAATGATCACGAGATACAAAAGAGTTCTCATTGCATTTTGATCTTACCATTCCATTTGCAAGATATATAATTGATAGATCTGGGGAGTTGGTATTTCCATTCAAAAGATCTCAAATACAAAAGGTTTGGAGATGAGAGAGGGCTCAAAGATGAAGATTTAGAGAGTTTTATCAGGCGGATGTAGACGTTGTTTGGTCGACGCAAACAAATACTTATACGCAAAAGTATATTTATTATGATGCAGAAGTATTGTTTTTGTGATATAACACTTTACTAAAAGTAGTAAAATATCTAAAAATATGAGTATTACCAATTGTTCATTTTAACAATAGAAATATAATTACTTGAATAGCTAAATATTTGTTTTGAGATGAGTCAGATAAAATAAAAACATTTTTTGATTCAGTAGATAATTATTTCAAAATTACTCAAGACCAATTTGTAAAAAAACTTACTAGTATTTGATTAGATAATCTTCAAATAAGTTTTGTTCAAGACTTATTCAATGAAAAAGATTTGCTTGATAAGCTATCCTCATTACAAAATACAATAGATAAAGACGAATTCACAAAGTGAATTGAAGAAATTACATCTTTGATTTCAACTTTACGTAAATTATCACTGTCATTTTGAGTTGATTATGATTCAGCTTTTATATTTGATTTGAGAATTGTAAGGTGATTAGATTATTATACTTGAACTGTATTTGAAACATATATTGGTAATGATGTTTGACTTTGAAGTCTTTGTAGTTGATGAAGATACGACAATTTGACTTCTTATATTGATTCTAAGTATAATTATTGATGAGTTTGAGCTTCAATTTGATTGTCTAGAATTATGTCATTATTTGTTGAGTGAGTTAATAGAGAATGAATTGATTCGACTATTTCAGATGTTATTTTTCTCAACTTTGAATCTACATTTGATAATATTTTATCTTTATATAAACATTATAAAGACTCCAAACCTAATTTAGTACTGGAAATCTTTCCTTATAGTGATAAAATTTGAAAGCAGTTAAGTTATGCTGATAAAAAGTGAATTAAATTTGCAGTAATACTTGGAGAAAATGAGTTAGAATTATGAATATATAAACTTAAAAACCTGAAAACATGAGAAGAAGTTATTAAGAAATTTTAAAATTTATATAATAATTAACCAACTAAAATGAATTCAAAATATATTTATGAAAACTGGGAATTACTTCTAGATAGTGAATTACAATTAAATTGATGGATAAAGACAATTAGGTCATCAAAAGAGTTTTGATTTATTGAGATAAATGACTGATTCTATTTCAAAAATATTCAAGTAGTATTTGATACAAGTTTATCAAATTTTGAAGAACTATCAAAATTATCAATTTATTCTTCTATAAAAGTTTCTTGAAAGCTAGTTAAATCACAATGAAACCAAGATTTTGAAATATATGCCACTAATATTGAAATTATACAAATATCAGAAAGTGATTTTCCTTTACAAAAGAAAAGACACACATTTGAATATTTGAGGACTATCGCACATTTGAGACCTAGAACTAACACATTTGGAGCTGTTTTTAGAGTCCGTTCCCTTTTAGCTTATGCTATCCATAAGTATTTTAATGAGAACGATTTTGTTTATGTAAACACTCCTATTATTACTTGAAGTGACTGTGAATGAGCATGAGAGATGTTTAGAGTAACAACTTTAGACCTAAACAATATACCAAAAGATTCTAATTGAAAAGTGGATGATTCCAAAGATTTTTTTGGTAAAGAAACTAACTTAACTGTTTCTTGACAATTAAGTGCGGAAAATTATTGTATGACTTTCAATAAAGTATATACTTTTTGACCTACATTTAGAGCTGAGAACTCAAATACTACAAGGCATGCAGCTGAGTTTTGGATGCTTGAACCTGAAATTGCATTTTCTGATATAAATGATAATATGAATTTGGCCGAAAGTATGCTAAAATATGTTTTCCAATACATTCTAGATAAGGCACCTTTAGAAATGGAATTTTTTGATAAATGGATAGAAAAATGAGTAAAACAGAGACTAATAGATATAGTTAATGCTGAATTTGGAAAGATTACTTATACTGAAGCTATAGAAATATTGACTAATAGTTGAAAGGAATTTGAATATCCTGTAAAATGGTGAATTGATCTACAGACTGAACATGAAAGATATCTAACTGATGAACTATTCAAAAAACCAGTTTTTGTAATAAATTATCCAAGAGATATAAAAGCTTTTTATATGAAGCAAAATGAGGATTGAAGAACTGTTGCAGCTATGGATTTATTAGTGCCATGAATAGGGGAGTTGATATGATGAAGTCAAAGAGAAGAAGATTATACAAAACTACATAATAGAATCAAAGATATGTGATTAAATGTAGACGATTATTCTTGGTATTTAGATTTGAGAAGATTTTGATCCGTTCCTCATGCTTGATTTTGACTTTGATTTGAGAGATTGATAATGTATGTAACTTGAATGTGAAATATTAGAGACGTAATACCTTTCCCAAGGACTCCTAAAAATGCAGAATTCTAAAAAATAATATCAAATTTTCTTGAAATTCAAATAAATATCATTAAAAATTCAATTATTTAAAAATATTGACAAATAAACATGAAACAGAAAGTACAGAAAACATTGAAAATATTATCTTATACATTCTTATTCTTAGTTTTATCTTTTATAGTGTATTTTCAGCATTTAGTAACATTTGATGCAGAAGAAGTTACCTTGTTTTGAAAAACATATGACTTATCTAAAGACTGATACTTTACTTCATACTATTCAAAATATTTTTTTCTAAAAGATGAAAATCCAACATATGTTTGGAGAAATGATGTTTTTACTAAGTATGCTAAATCTTGTCATGAAAGTAACAAAACATGTTTAGTATTACCTCATCAACAATCTTTTGCTGATTCTCAATGGATATCTAGTATCCAATATATTTGATCAGTTTTTGCTACTGAAAGAGCACCTTATTTGCCAGATTTGTTAGATAATATAACAAACTTAAGTCCATATTGGGATTATCCTTACTTTTTTTGACAGCTTTTGATTCCAGTAAGTAAATGATCAATTAATCAAGACTTACTTACTGAAAACCAAAGAAAAGAGTCTCGAAAGAAATGAATAGTAATATGAGAAAAATGAAGATATTATAACTGTGATCCAATAAAAGTTGAAAAAATATTATGATTGGAAACAAAAGAATTCTATAGAATTGTATCATTGAAATGATCAGAATATGAAGAGTTGAATAATGTTTGTGATTTAGTGGATATTCCTTCCTATTTGTGATTTAATTATTTTTATTATCTTAATGATTGAGAAAATTCAGCTAAAAATTATAAGTTAGCTTCTTTTGATGATAATTCAATTGCTAGTTCATCGTCAATGGTAGCAATAGTTACTTGAAGACAGTGAGAGCATCTGAAAAGTATGCATCTTTGGTTTTCTCAATACCAAAGTTTGTTAGAAAAATATAATCAATCTGCTCCAACTGACAAAGACAGAGATATGTTACTAACTAAATCTAATGAAGCATTACAAAAATCATTAGCTCAATATCAACTAAATGTTATCAAAAAGGCTGATGAATCAATGTTTGATAAGCCTGAATGTATGAGGAATTTCAAATGTTTGGTAGATTCTTGAGCAATACTTAGAATTATAAAAGAACAGATTCCTGTTTGTCAAAGTCTAAATATACAACAATCTGATCTAAATTTACAAGATTATGCTCAGTTAAGCGAAGAGGATAACGAATTGACAACAAAATTACAATGTGTAATGCTGTCTTATTGACTAAGTTCTTGATATATTGACATAAATACTTGAAATTTTATTCATCCACAAAAATGAGAGGATTGAGTATTTACTTTTAAGTTTGATGAAGATCTTACAAATTGGATATCATTTTTTGTGAATAATCCTAGAAAATAAAACTTTAATTCAATTTTAAGTTGAAATTGGATATTAATTGATTAAAATTAATTTATTTTTTAGCATATATTAATGCACTATAGAAAAAGAATTTACTTAGTTGTAGTAGTAGTATCAATTTTGATTATTATGTTTTTTTATTATTCCAATAAATATAATAATCCTTCAACTAATATTGCTCCAAGAAATCTTACTTCAGAATCTATTCAGCAACTTTCCAAATCAACTTATAATCAAGAAATTTTATATGATAATTATTTGAGTCTAGCAAGTAGTGAAATTACTCAAGTATCATATGAACAAGATATAATCTACAATAATTCTTGAAGTTTGGGAGTGTTTTATAATGATTTGAAGTCCAATTTATTAACAAACATTACTAAAGAAAATAAGATTGAGGATTTGTTATCTCAGCTTTGAGATGTAAGTATTCAAGAGAAAGAATTTAAAATAACAGTTTTTGAAAAAGATTGAAAGAGTCCAATCCAATGAGTAAGTGTTTATTTACGATGAAATTTGCTTTGAGTTAGTGATGAAAATTGAATAGTCAGCAAAACTTTGAATATACCTAAATATTTTAATTACTATTACTTTCAAGCAAATAAAAAGTGATATTGATGGGGTTTCAAAAAAAGATCTGACATGTATTATAGTGGATATGAAGTTTATGACAATATTGTTTTGCATGACAAGGCAGAAACTGTAAAATCGGACACTAGTAATTTCAAAATACAAACTAAAGATGTGGAATTAGAATCAAGTGGAGATTGTATATTATTGGATAATTCTTGAAAGTGTTATAGTTGAGAATTTACAGTAGATTTGAAACGATTGAGATGAGACCAAGTAGATGATGCTGCCATGTATATGGAAGCTTTGATGCCAGATTGAACATTTACTAACCTGATATCAAATTGAATGGCTTTCTTAGTTTTTTATGATAACAACAATATTAGACTTATATATAATAATGATAAAGTATCTAAAATTTGTTACAATATAAGATCTGAAGATATTGAATGACGAAATAATAGAGAAACTCAATTAGATAATGTTGAATGATATTGGTGGTTTGATATAAAAAGTTGATATTGGCATTTTGACAAAGAAGCAAATATAGAATTAATATGAAATAAGTGGTGTGTAGAAACTAAATATATTTATTAAATATTTATTATTAAAATAATAAAATGAAAAAAATACTAGCATTAATATTATTTTACTTATTAATTTCTTATTCTTATTGAAATCGGGATGATTCATTTACTAGAGTATGGAGAACAAATGTACATAATCCTTTGAATGTTTCTATAGAAATAAACAACACTGCTCCTTGATGAAGAACAATTAAAATTCCAAAGACAAATCTTTTTGATTTAGCGAATCTTGTTACACAGTGATCTTGTCGTTTAAGTCGTAATTCTAATAATGTTGACATAACATATTCACAAACTAGCCGCTGATCGCCACCAACATATGTTAATTGTAATTTTTTTATTGATATTCATCAATCTACACTTAGAAATTATGTTAAAGATCATTTAATTGATAGTCCTGATTTGAAATCATCAATAAAAGAAACAGAAAGAAACATAATATTAGATTCTATTAATTATTGATTAAAGGATAAGTTTGCAGTGACTTTGAAAATTGCTGTTGATTCTAATTGAAGATGATTGTCCCCATTACAAGCATTTTTCCCTCCTTATGAATTAGAGTATAGTTATTTTTATATGGAAGAATGTTATGAATCCCAAGATAAAAGTTGTACAGCGACAATTAAAAACTGATATAACTTTCAATCATCATTACATGAAGAATTGCAAACCCAAACAAAGAAACAAAATATTACAAATTGAGAAAAGATATCTAGTTTGAGTGCGATTTGTGATAATTCTAAACTAATATATTGAAAAGAATTAACTGTTACAAATTGTAATGAAGGTTTTGTATTGAATTGATGAGCTTGTGTTATCAATGATTGTCAGTGAACAATTCCTGATAATGCTGAGCAAAATTGAACACAGGATGCAGGACTGACATGGACATATAACAATTCTCCTTGAGAATGTAAGTTCAAATGTATAAGTTGATACAATTATGAGTGATGAGAATGTAAATCTACTAGTTGAAAAGAAGAATTAAAGGTTACTAAAAAAGAAGTAAATCCTTTATGTTCAAATCCTCCAGATCCAAAATCATTACCTGCTTGTTCTGATTGAGTTGATAATGATTGAGATTGAAGAATTGACTATCCAAATGATTCTTGTTGTTTCGATAAAAATGATACTAGTGAAGGTGGGTGTTTGATACAACCAGACCACAAAATTCCATCAATTGAATGGGAAAATGTAAATTATTACAATACATCTTTCAATGATATTCAGTTGATCGATAATTCTATAGTAAATTCTCCAATAGCATATAGTTGAACAATATCTTATTTTTCAGACATCATAAACAATACTGTTTCTACTTACTTTGTTCCTATTTGAAAAGTAAGAATCCTTGAAAATTGAGTTGATACTAATTGGAGTGGAAGAAGAAATTCTAATGTGTGAATTTCTAGATTTTCATTTACGGTTATGAATGCAGCTTGAACAAGTCCATTGCCATATGATTATTGTAGATATTCTTGAAGTTATGTGTGAAATCAAGTACTTAGAAAATGAAGTGAATTTGTCTTTTATTTGGATAGTAGATGTACTGAAGCATTTAAGCAGTGAAAATATTCATTATCAGTTGAGGCGATTGATGAGTATTGATATTCTGCAGATAAGTATTCTTCTAATAATAATATTTTTGCATTGAATTCAGTCTTATGAAATGTAGATCTCAAAAAATCACAAATTTCTATTGATACATCTTGAAAACTTTGAGATATAAAGGAATGCGTTCCTGTATCTTGAACATTAAAAGACTCAAATGGTTCTATAATACCAAATAGACAAATTGTAAATATATGAGTAATTAATAATAGTAATTATATCAATGAAATTACAAAAACATGAGATCCTATATGGTATAAAAACCCAACTAATATTATTAATTGATTAAAAAATGAGTCATTATCAACTGACAATCAATGAAAGTTTAGTAGCTGTATTTATTCTTATAACAAGACAGATAATAATAATCAGTTGAAACTAAGTATAAATCAAATTGAAATTACTAATAGTTCACCATATTGGCAAACAAATAATAATTACATTACAAAAGAATACGATTCAGTTCCTGTATTTGACAAGTTAATTAGATATACAATTACTTGAGATTCTCAATTGCAAATTTGATTTGATCACAATATATCTCTAGATGTTAATAATCTTTCTACAAATAATATTACAAATGCATATTTTAGATTTAAAATGATAATTAAATCACAAAATACAGATGTAACAGATAAGTTTAAGATTATTCCATTAGACGATAACGCAAATAAGATTCTTTGATCAACATTTACAAATTTGAAGGATAACTCCTATTATGTAAATGAGTTCAAATGAAATAGCAAAATAAACATGCCATTAAAGTTCCGTTTGGAACAAGTAGACTGAACTTTACTTTCCACAGATTTGACTATTACATGAGAATTATGAGTTGATTATGTTATAAAGAATAAAATAAATAATACAGACACAAAAAATGTGGTTGCTAAATTCTTGCCTGATAGTGATCTAAGTGCATTGTATTGGTGAGTAAAAGTAGTTTGATTAAGTTCTAGTAATTCAAATTTCTTTAAGATTACTGATTCAGTAGGAACTGATATTCAAACTACAAATAACTTTGCTTCTAGTAGTCTCAATATTATAAAACAAAATATTATTAATTTGACAAGATGAATAGAGATGAAGAATGAATCAATCAATATAAATTGAAAAATTAGTTGAATTAATATTACTACTTCTAATATTTATCTTTCATGAAGTATTGTTTGAAAGAGTTTGGTTTATTCGGAAGGTTGAGATATCGTTATCAAATGAAATATTCTTAAACAAGATTGATGAGTTCTTACAATTGCTGCTATTTGATGAAGAATTATAATTGATCCTTCAGTTACAGAAATCCATGCCATTCTTATAACTGATAAGTGAATATTTTCTTTTGAAAATAATTCGAAAAATGAAGATACAGTAAAATGACTTAATAATAGTATATTAAATAACCAATTGTTAATAAAATGATCTATTATTTCCTTGTGAAATTCAATAGGTTGAGCAATTAGTATATGATGAGAGTATTTCTTACCTAAGTGAGAAAAGACAACCGATTTTTACAAAGCAGCTTTTTATGATTTGAACTATTTGAGAAGATATCATTTTACTGTCAATAAATGACTTTTCCCATCAAGTTTGGATCAAAGTATATATTGAATAAATCCTGTTGTGATAATGCTTGATTCAGATATTCAATGATCTAGTCCATATTGATTTTAGATACATAAAATTATAGACCTATAATAAGCCCTCGCTAATGAGGGTTTTATTTTCCATTATTTATTTCTTTGTACGCGTCTCTTGCTGCTAATAAATTTGCTGGATATGTTAAATTTTGTAGCAATATATTGTTGTATCGATTTACAATTTCTAGTTTATTTCATTTCATCAAAATTCATACAACTCATTTATTATTTATTTGATTTGATTTTTTAATTGTTTGTAGTGAATTTAACCTGTTTTGAAAAATTGAATTTTTGTACTTCCCTGGATATAAATTTGACAGTTGAGTATATATGCTTATACAAAATTCTAAGTCTTTAAAATATTCTACATTAGATGATCATTTTTTCATTTTATTTGCAATCTTGCGAAGTTTATTTTTATTTGAATTAATTATGCTAATTAAACTTGATATTTTTGAAAGATATTCATCATAATTTTTTACATCTAATTGTTTTGCTATAAATCAATTATATGATGCTAGTGCAAGATAAAAACTATCTGTTTCAATTATACTTAATTCATTATCAGTTATATTATAGCCTGTAGGAATTCTGATTGTGTCTCAAATTTTTAGTTTATTATGTATAATTCATGGATTGAACTCTAGTATTATTTCTCAGTTAGTGTTGTAATTTCTTGCTATTTTTGGTATTGTATCTCATTCTTTGATTGTATATTCTTCTGTCTTGTTGATTTTGTCTTTGAAGTTTTGATATAGAATATGATTATATCGATGCTTTTTTTCATCTACTAACAGGCTAGCTGCAGCTTGTGCGCTTTTTACAGGATCTAATCTTTCATCTAATCAATTTCATACTTTTAGTCAATACTTTAAAGCTGTTTGAGGCATAAATCCAAAATATCATCAAGCTCATTGGTTTGATGTTCTACTAGGGTCAACTCTAGATTCTGTCATTGCTAGAAATGAGCAATAATCTGGGAGTCATTTTTCACTGAATATTTTTTCCCATTTTTCTTTGAGTTTATCAAATCTTATTAATGCCTTATTTCATTCATTAGATTTAAATTCATCTACAAAACCATTTTTTAAATAGTTAACTAAATGAACTTTTAGGTCAATTTGATTTAGCTCAATATAATTGTTTTTGCTTAATATTTCCAGTGCATGAGATATTTTTAAATCTGTATTTTCTTCAAAAAGAGACCAAAACTCATCTTTTATAACTCATTCAATATTTAAAGGATTTTCTCAATATTTGACTATATATTCTTGATTAAGTGAATAAATAAGCCAATCAGAAACATATGTATCTTTGAGTAGTATACTATCTTCACTTATAATTCTATTGAAATATAAATTGTTTCATTCTTTGTAAAAGGGTAGTTCATTTTTTGTTCAATCAAACTTCCAATTATTTTTTTTTATGAACTCTAAGATTACGTTTTTCAATAATAATTGATTTTTATCAATTCAATATTTCTCAATTATCAAATTGAATAAATTATTTCATTTTTCAGATAATTTACTTTTGTCTTTTCTTAGGAATAATTCGTAGAATAGTTGAATTCAATTATCTTCATGACTAATATTTATCTTAGTGTTGTTTACTTTATATTTATTAACAATACTCTTGTTCATATCTGTGTTTTCTTTACTATTTTTCTTTGTTAATTTTTTTATAATAAGTTTATAATAATCAATAATTTTTTGGTAATTATTGGTTTCTATTTTGCCAGTTTGTTCCTCACTAGTATTGTTATTTGAACTCTCACTTAATTTTTTGATAATAGAAAAATTACCATTATTAAGTTTTAATGGTTTTGCTTTTCACAGAATATCTTCAAGTAAGCTTTCTTTTATACTATTTTCATCTTTTATAAGGGTTTCTTTCTGTTTTTCAGCAATCACAAGTTCATTGTCGTTATGATTGTTATGAATATTTTCTTTCTTTTCGTTTTTCATATAATTATTTGTAATATAGATATTTAATTTTAGTTAATTTAATTTTTTTGTCAAATAATATTTCTTAGATTTTTCAATATTTTTCTTTACTAAGATAGTTATATAGTATGATGATTATTTAATTTATATTGATAGTATATGAAGAATTACATAAAGAATTTTGCTAAGTTGGCGTCAATGATAGGTATAGTGTTTTTATTCAACTATTTTACAAACCAATCTACCAAATTAAGCCAAGATTTTGTGCAAGATTTGGATAATATAAACTGAACATTGATAGTTTGACCAACCTTTGACGAAGAGTCCTATATAAAGCTTTTAACATGAACCAAACTTGATATTCAAGTATATGATCTTACTTCTCCTGATTTTATAAATTTGATAATCGAATTTCGTAAGAACTTGTGAACTGTAAGATTGATGTTGGAAGATAATATGTACAAATGAAATAATAATTACCCTAAAATTGTAAATAAATTATTTAAGTATTGAGTGAAAATTCAAAATGATAGTAATATTAGGTCAAATTACCTACATAGTAAGTTACTTTTAACTGATTTTAATTTTATTATTCAATCAGGGAATTTGTGATATTCAACTTTTTTTAGGAATAGAGAGCATTTTTTTGTAAGTGAAAACAAGGAAATTCTCAATAATCTTAATGAATTGTTTGATAAAGATTGGAATTGACAAAAAATAAAGTCTAATGAAATTCATCCAAATTTAATAGTATGTAACATAAATTGTAGAGAAAAAATTGAATATTTATTGAATAATGCCCAAAGTTCAATTTATATTGAAACTCAATATATTACTGATAGTTCAATTTTGTGAATTCTAGAAAGTAAAAATCATTTAGATTTGAAAATTATTGTTGGGAAGGGTCAAGATGAAAATTATTTTAAATGACTTGAAATTAATAACAATAAAAGGATTTATAGTAAGTATTATTTACATACTAAAACTATTTTAGTAGATAATAAGTATTTGATAGTATGAAGTATGAACTTATCAGATAACTCATTGGATAAGAATAGAGAACATTGAATTATTCTCATCAATAAATCTTTAATAGAACAATATAAAAAGGAGTTTATGAAAGATTGGGATTTAGTGAAGTAATTGGAACAACTTCCTAATTGTTCTTCTTTTTAAAGTATTGAAATAACTATTATCAGTTGCTTGGAATTTAGCCTCTTTTTGAAGTTGTTTCGCTATTTTTAGTTTGTCAGATGGCATTGTAGATCAAATATTTATTCAATTTTTGTCAAAAATCAAAGCTGCAAGTGATTCCATAACAATTCATTCATTTATTAATCACTGAAATTGCTCATTATTATAATAACTTAAATCCACAATAATATCTGAATAAGTCCATTGATTATTTTTTTCGTGAACGTGAATAGGATTTTTCAGTCAAGCATCATTGATTCAAGCAAAAACTATATCTACTCATTGGTTTGCAATAAGTTGCAATAAGCGAATACTTGGATATATTCATCAATCATTTTCAAAAGATATTTTTTCTGCATCACCACTAGCACCATTTCTTATTACTAAATCTCTAGTTCAGGTAGGGCTAATTATAAATATATTTCATTTGGTCTTGATTAGTTTTTTCAATTGAATAAGAAATCCTTTTGTTACTTTTCATAAAAATCATTCAAACTCTTTGGTTAGAGTAGTGGATTTCAATAAACTTTGAGGTATTGTTTTCAAACAATTAGAAAATGAAAGAATAACATTTCTTTGTGGTTTATTGGTAAGTAGGAGTGGTCATAATATTGTATAGATTTTGTCTTGAAAAGATTCAATATCTCTTTTTTCTGCCTCTTTTGTAAGATAATCTATAAGTATTGGATATCAGGCAAAAGTTGCATGATTTGTAATAATCAAGACATTTCAATTGGAAAGTTTTTCAAATATTTTATTGATTATATGTTTAGTTTTCACTGGATTGTTCAAAACCAAACGACTTTGAGCGTCTATCAAAGCTCTACACAAACTTGACTTTATTCAAAACAATCAAGGCTGTCTTGGGTATAAATTTTGGTTTGGAATATCTTCATATAGGTCTTTTTCCTTTATTCAATAGCTTAAGTTTGCTTTGTGAAAATATTCATTATATTGAGCTTGAAGTTTGTTTTCCATTTACTTTTTACTCAGAATAAAATGTTTCAATATAAAGTTTTTCTACTTTGGCTCTAGCCCAGGGAGTAGTTCTTAAGAATTTCAAGCTAGATTTGATACTTGGATTATAAATAAAACAATTTATGTCAATTATCATAGAAAGTTCATGCCATCAATACTTATCTATAAGTTGGGTGAGAATAAATTCTAATTTTTTTCAATGTAGGGGATTGTTTGTCTGATCTAAATTCATGATTATAAATTTACAAATTAAACTTTGAATATTCTATATGTTCACTCTTTTATGTCAGCAAGTTCATATTTTCAGTATTTTATTCTTTTTAGTGATTTTGTTTTGTATCAACATGCAGATAATAATCTTCTAATATGTCTTTTCCTTCATTCAGTAAGCATAATTCTCAGGAAGTACTTTCACTTTTCGTCTTTGAATTGTTTTATATCATAGAATTCCAATTTATCTACTCCCATTCATGTTTCATCATCTGTCTTTTCTCAATGCTCATCAACAAAAAGTCATCTTTTCATCTTTATCATATCCTTTGTTCTTAGCATTTTATCTACTACTACTTCATAAATCTTGAAAATTCTAGATTTTGGATGTTCCATTTCATCGACAATCTTTGTATTGTTAGTCAATAGTAATAGTCAGTTTGATTCTTTATCTAATCTTCCAATGTAATAGAAATCATCTTTCCAGCTTTTTGGAAGTATTTCAAAAATAGTCTTATTGAATTTGTCGTCTTTGGATACTACATATCATTTTGGCTTGTTGAAAGCTACGATAACTGACTTAAATCTTTCTTTTTTCAGTTCAATAGTTTCTTCATAGATTTGACCTTTTCATAGATCAATAGTTATTTTATCTCAGATAGTAACCATTGCTTTTGAGTCTTCGATTATTTCTCCATTAATTTTGATAACTTTATTGTTTAGCATATCAAAAAAATCTCTTCTTGATACAGCTTTGGTTGATTGTAAGTAACTTAGTAGTGTTTTGTTCATAATAATTTCGTTTTATAAATAACTCTTTATATTAATTTGTTTTCACAAAAAATCAACACAAAATATCTTCGGATAGTATATAAGTTTATAATTATAATTTATGTATCAGTGAAATAATATAATATATTTTATATTTTTATTTGAAATAGAATCATATACCAACAAGTATAGCTACAATAAAACTTTGTATAATATTTTTCTTTGATGGTTTATCTCAAAAAAATATGAAAGATAAGATTATGGTAAAAGCAATTCACATAAAAGAAAGTAAATTAGAGAAGAATAATCATAGGCTTTGAATTAAATAATTTCATATAAGAACATTTATTCCTCATAAGAGAGCTGGTAGTGATCTGTAGTAAAATAGTTTTAAATTCATTCATTCAAGATCTTTTTTTAGAGTTCATTTCATTACTAATGCTCAATTCATTACAACTGATATAAAATTAGTATAAACAAAAAGTTCTAAAGCATTTATTTTTAATAATGCATAACCAACCAATATTATTTTTATAGATATTCAAACTTCTACAAATATTAAATAGTGCAGTTTCTTAGGCAGCTTAAAATTTTCAAAGTCTATACTAAATGCAATTATAACTATCAATGTAATAATTCAAATAATAAAGGATTTTATATTTCATTGTTGAAAAAAAATAAAAGCAATTATTATAGTGAATATTTTGTTTAAGTTACTAAAAGGAATCATTTCTGAAATTTTATTTTCTTTGTATAATTGTTGATAAATTGGAGAGTAAATGAGCTGAATAATAATTCATAATGCAATTACAATAAATATTAGTAAATTCAAATCAAATATACTTTTCATATTAGTTCCAAAATATAGTACTAATGCAAATAATAGAGATGAAATATTTCACAGAAATATAAATCAGACCGCAGAAATTGTAGACATATTAATTGCCTTTTTCCATAATATTGTTGACACAGATCATATTATTGTAGATACAAATGATAACAAAAAACTCATTTTATAGATTATTTAGATTTTAAATTATTTTTTAGATCAATATAATTTTCTTGAACAATTTGAAGATTTTTGTTGAGAAAGTATAAAACTCATGCAAATAAATTGAAAAGAACTGAACCATCTCAATTTATTGACTGATATAAATAAGTAAGAGCATCATCTATTTTATTCAATACTAATTTTCTATATTCATCATTTGACAAAGCAGATAAGTATTCTTCTTTGGTGATTCTTAGATCCTTAGGTAATATTTTTTCTATTCATTTGATTTCTTCTATAGAATCTAATTTTATGAATACTTCATTGAGTTCATCAGATTCAATAGAGTTTCATTCTATTAAATCTTTTGCAAGTTGTTCATCTAAAAATCAATTCATAATTAGAAACTTAAGCTTTTCTAGATCAAATTTAATTTTCCCAATTTGATTGATTTTTTCTAGTTGAATCATTTTTTCTTTTTTTTGTTTTTCATTCAACTCATTTCTTTCTTTATCTTTTAGATGATTAGGGATATCTGTATTTTTATCCATTCTAAAGTCTTAAATTTTAAATATATAATTATAAGATTTATCCATAATTATGCAAATTAATTGTTATATTCTATTGAAAAGAATTTATTATTCTTTATTAATAATTTATTTATGATTAAATAGTTTAAATGGATCTATTTTGAATAAAGAAAAGAGGAAGGAAGAAAATACATAGAAATGTTGATTTTGTACCAGTTGCGAACAATTATACTCCTGATAAAACTAGTACTGAAGGGGAGTGATTTATCTACTTATTACAAGATGAAATTGAGGCCTTGAGGCTAAAGAACCTGAATAACCTGTCAATTAGAGAGGGAGCAGTGAAAATGGGTATTTCCAAGTCATTATTCGCTAAAATTTACAATAGTGGAGTATATAAGCTTACTGAAGCCCTTATTTACTGAAAAGAAATAGTTATTTCCAAATAATTTTTTTGTATTCAGTAGAGGAGTGGGTATATAATTAATTCTATTC
>JAZHDC010000098.1:0-4250 GCA_036541305.1 Candidatus Absconditabacteria bacterium | reverse complement strand
GCTAAAACTTGCAAATGAACAAGTAGATAGCACAAAAAAAATAATTATAGTAACTAGTGAAGAATTTCACGAATGAATCGTTTGACTAATCGCTTGAAGATTATGAGAAAAACATTACAAGCCAACTGTAGTTCTTACAATAAAACCTCAGGAATGAATAGCAGTTTGAAGTTTGAGGTGACCAGACTACTTTGACATAGTAAATATGCTAAAAGTTGCTGACTGATACTTAGAAAGATATTGATGACACAAACAAGCTGGATGATTGACTGTAAAACTTGAAAATTTAGATACAGTTTGTAAAATATTTGAAGATTATGCCAATAGTAATATTGGAGACAATATTCAAAGAATTGTTGAAGTTGATACAAAAATTTATGATAATGAAATCAACGTAAACAGTTTGGAAAAAATACATTTGTTGGCACCTTTTGGAGAGTGAAATCAAGAACCAATATTTTTGATAGATAAAGTAAATATTTGAAATATTGAAAAGGTATGAAAAACATGAAACTGACATATGAAAATGCATTGAAACAAAAATTGACAAAAATTTCAAATTATGTTACGATGAAAATGATGAGAAATAGACTGAATTGATAAGAACACTTCAAAAAAAATTATATGAAAAGTGAAAAGAGATGATTATAATTGATGATTTTTTATTGATTGAAATAATATAATTGATGAAGACTAATCTCACTCAAGTTCTTTAAGCTGATCTCTAATAATTGCAGCTTGTTCAAACTCCCAATTTTTTATATGTTCATCTAATCTAGTTTTCAAGTCTAATGCAATAATAGCTTTTTCTTTTTTTGTCATTCTTTTTAACTTTTTTGAGTTTCACAACTTGTATGATCAAATAGTAGATAAGTCCAAATCTTTATCTGTTTTTACTACATCTAAAGTTTTTACATTACTAATTGCTTTTTCTGGAGAAATATTGTTATCTAAGTTAAATTGATGCTGAGTGTTTCTTCTACGATAAGTTTCAAACAATGATTTGACAATAGAATTAGTGAAAGAATCAGCATACAAAACCACTTCAGAATGAGGATTCCTTGCAGCTCTTCAAATAATCTGAATCAATGAAGTAGTGGATCTCAAAAATCATTCTTTATCAGCATCTAATATAGCAATTAAAGAAACCTCGGGCAAATCAATTCACTCTCTAAGTAAATTTACTCAAACTAAAATATCTATATCTCAATTTTTAAGTCTGTTGATTATTTCCCAACGATCCATAGTATCTATTTCACTATGAAGATAAAATGCTTTGTATCATCTTGAAATAAGAAAATTTGATATATCTTCAGAAGATTTTTTAGTCAATGTCAAAACCAAAACTCTTCATCATTTGGTAATGTGGAAATTGATTTTATCGAAAAGATGATCTATAAAAGGACTTACAATCATTCATTTCTTGATTTTAGAAACTTTTAGAAAGGTATTAATATTTGAGTAATTTTTCATTTAGTATTATTTATATAAATAATCAATATATAATAAAACCTATTTAATTTGCAACCTAAACTACAATATCAGCTATAGGAATTTGTTTTACATTATCAAAAGTAATATAAAATCTTATTTTGTTCAAAATTATATTACAAGATAAATTTGAAAGATCATCTATTGTGATTTGTTGTGTATAATCTTTCTTTATCCTAAATAGTGTAAGATGATGGACAAAACTTTCTCTTTTAAGCTGAAAATTCAAATTATCAACGACTTTATCATATATATTGTGAATGTTATTAACTTCTTTTAGTTTGTCAGTACAAATATAATAAACTTTGTGGTCAAAATTTCATAACTTGTCAAGCAAACAACTAAAATTACTTAATCATAAATTATTAATTTTAGAATTTAGCGTTGTAATTATTGAATGAAGATTTTCTAATGAAATATTTCACAAAAATAAAATGGTTACATGTGCTGTTAATGGATTCTGAAATGAAAAAAGTTTGGAGTCGCTAAAAAACGATTCTAAAGAATTTATATATTTTCCTAGTTTTCTTTGTTCTCATAATTCCAATGGAATTCAAAAAAAACAATTTGTGACCTTTCAATTCCAAACAGATCATTTATCAATTTTTCAATTTACAATTTTTACTCAAGATTTTATTAGTCTATTTTTCTTTTCAATTGTTCAAAGATTATATCATCACAAAGTATAGTCAGATTTTACAACTTTGAAGCATGGAAACAAATCCTGATTAGTATTTTTTCTAAGCAAATGTCATACAACTCTTGGATGAATTCAAAAAATTTTAGATAATGAGTTGTATGTCATCACTTTTCATTCTGGAATTAGTTTCAAAAAGTTATAAAAAAAAGTATTTTTATCTATCATAATTATTTACATATCAATATCATTCAATCAATTTTATCATTTTCATTGTTAGAAGATATATTTTTAAAACTGATATCTCAAGTATGATTATTAAAGCTAGTTAAGTTAGTATTTTGTGCTTTTGCTCTTTCATCAGAGTTATTGAAAGGAATCAAATACTTTCAATTAACAACACTTAATAATCATGAATTTAGAGCAAATTGGAGCTTATCTTTTCATTCATCATTTTTGGATGTTCATAAATAGTTGATAAACTTGTAAGCATCAGTTAAATCTAACAAACTAGAATCACAATAACTGTTAAGTATATCGGTAATGTATTCTCTATTTGTTACCAAGTCAACCGCTAATGAAGGAGCGAAACTTCATGAAAAAACTGACAATTTATAAAAATCTCAATATTCATTAATATTATAAGTTCAAATATTTATCATTCACAATTTATCTTTTAATAATTGATTTTTTTCAGCAATTGAAGATTCAGGATTAAGATTAAATGATACTGGTAGTTTTATTAGCGAATCCATAGCTACTGAATATCAATAAAGTCTTCATAAATCATTATTCATAGTAAACAAATTCACTAATTGTCTATTGCTATCAAATCAAATTGCAGAAATATCTTTGTTTAGTTCAAATGAATTTCATGCAGCTTTATATTCGATTTTTCACTGTCACAAGTAAGTATAACTATATTTTGGAGAAACATCTAATACAAACTTTGTTCATCTAATCACTAATACTCATCAATTCATTTCACTTACAGTATAATTTGAACTATCTGACATTTTTGTAAGGTTGAATACATACTTTCATACCATATTTACAAAATCTACATCTGTTTTATTTCAAGCAAAGTCAAAATTTGATATTTCAGTTACTGCAGATCATTCATCATCAGGAGAAAGGGTAACTAAATTTCATTTTGGATCAGTTATTTGCAAAATAAAATCTTTTCAATTAACTTCAATTCTAACTTTCTCTCAAATATCTTCCTGAGGGAATACTACTCAATCATTTATGCTAGATAAGTCATAATTCATTTCCAAATCATTTTCAAAAAACTTCAAAGATTCATAATCTCACTTCAAAAGCTTTATTGTAAATTTATTGTTTTTGTATGGAGGATAAGGTAAAAAATGTTTACCTCAATTCTCCACTAGATTCATAGATTGGAAATCTCTAGTAATAGAAACTTCAGAATTTCCAAGCAATGATGCAACATGTTCAAAATTTACATAGTCAATTTTTCAAATTTGAAAAACCTGACGATCTTTTGTTACTGAGTAAGAATAACATCTTTTATTTTCTCAAACAGAGAATTTTTCATCTACTCATCTAGACAAAAAAGTTTCGTCACTAACTCAAATATTACAGACATTTCATTGAATTATATATAAATCTGGAATATTTGATAATGGTATAGATCTATCTTCAAGATGTATTTGATTGAAATTTTTATCCATCAAAATCAAATCTCACTGAGGATATGGATAGTTTCATTGAAAATTATTATTTAAATAAGATACAATATAAGAAATACTGCTGTCATCTTTTATTTTCTGCTGAATACTTTTCATATTTTTGTTGTATACTATGAAAGCAAGATACATAATTGATCATAATATTCAAAACAATACAACATACACAATTATTTTGCTAAAATTGAAGGTATCTTTGGACATTTTGATATTTGTAATAGTATAAATATAAATATTATACAAATTATTTTTAACTATTCAAGGTTTAAATATCTTTAAAACAAAAGGATTTTGGATGCAACGATGATTTGTAGTTGAATATGAGGCCTCTCCCTATCACAAACCTACACTATTTGGTTCCTGGCCGATATCCGCACCTCCCTCAAGCTGCTCAACATCCTGGGCTGCGAAAC
>JAZHDC010000097.1:0-4276 GCA_036541305.1 Candidatus Absconditabacteria bacterium | reverse complement strand
CGAGTAAGATTTGACCTAATCATTCACCTTACAATTTCCTCAGCTTCAGCTATTGCATAGATAAAATCTTCGCCCATATAGATAAGTTTTTCTGAATTTTTTCAGAATTTGCGAGTAATTACTTTCTTGATAATGTTTTTGTGAGCCTTACTAAAGTGCTTGTTATCTCAGTCAATATTCATTCCATAGTAGTTGGTTATTCAATCTAGTTCCATAAGTAGTTCATAATATATTTGCATTCTACGACGGAAAATATGGTCATTTCATTTTTCAAATAGTACTTTTAGGGGAATGTTGCAAACATCCTCAGGGAATTCTTTGTTCCTAAACAATCCAAACAAAATTTCTCATCATTGTAAATATACTTTTATAGTTGTGCTTGAATATTCTCACTCAAAAGTTGGCTTCATATCATCTGAATTTACTATTAAGTTTATTTTTTTCTCGATAAGTTCTCTAAACATTCTAATTGAGTTTCTTGCACTTTCTCAATTTTTCATGGCTTTTTCTACTACAAACTTCAACACATCATCATTTACGATTTCTAAATTTATATTTCAAGAGAATATTTTCAAATGCCGATTTATATCTCTCAATTCTCTATGCAATATTTGCACATGCTCATCTACAGTCAAACTTTCAAATACTATAAATTTATCAATTCTATCTGCAAATTCAGGAGGGAATAGCTCTTTCATCATTTGATTATAAATTTCAACTGGTTTTTTACCTCATTTCTCACCACCAAATCCAATAGGTTTTTTGTCGTTGTTTAATGCTACTTCTTTGGATCCAATATTAGAAGTCATAATTATGATTGTGTTGGAAAAATCTGTTTCAATGGAATATTTAAGTTTTGGGTCTTCTTCTCTTCATGTTGGGAATCTGCACTTTCAGTCTTGAAAGATTGATAAGAAAGATCTGTGGATTTCAGGATGAGCTTTTTCGATTTCGTCCAAAAGTAATATAGAAAAGTTTGTCAAACGCTTGATTGCTGGGTGAATCATTCATTCTTTGCTTCCATCTACATAATGTCTATATAAGCTTACATCAGAAAGGGGAGTGGGACTACCATATCCTACATAAGATTTTGGCGATCCAAACAAGTCTCTTGCAGTATGTGATTGGGCATAGGATTCACAGTTGATTTTGGTGATACATCCTTTGTTTCCAAGCAATATTTTCCCTAGTGATTTAGCAATTTCAGTTTTCCCTACTCATGGAGGTCCTGCGAAAAAGTACACTCAAAGGGGTCATTCTTTTGGTCTTACTGAGTTGATGTTGTCGATAATTGCATCAATTAGTACTTTTTTCGCATTTTCTTGTCAGATTACCTCTTGTGAAAGTCCTTCTTCAAGGTCTATTCTAATTGAGGGTTCTAGTTTGTTGCTAATCATAACGCAATCGCTTTTTTTCAACAACAGTTGTATCAATTCTTCCTTTGTTAGTGCTTTTAGATAAGATAATGGAGCGTCAGATCTTCATAAATTATCAATTATTTGTCAGGAGAATTTGCTTTTTCATAACAAAATATTAATAAGGGTTTTGCTATTTTGCTTGTTTAGGATATCACCAATGGGAAGATTGCTTTGATCTCAAACGACAGCTGAATTGGTTTTTAATTTATTTTTTGTCATTATAATTTACTTATAATATGAATAAGTACTTATATATATTTATTTGAATATTTGTCAATTCTAATAGTATAAATAGTACACAGTAGTCAGTACTTAGTAGATTGCGATTGCGATAGTATTTAGTACTTAGTAGTTAGTAGTTAGTTGTTAGTTCTATGTTATTCTAATAATAATTAATATCCCTAATCTTAATCGTAATCCTCATCCTAATCCTGTTTATAAAAAAGTATATTCGTATCTGGATTAGGATGTGTTTGAGGATGAGGATTTGGGAATGGTATTTTTTAATTATATTTTAGATTATTAATGTAGGGATACTCCGATAGAGTGTCCTAATCTATATATTATTCATCCATTTGTTTACATTTATTACTTTAATTTTCATTTGAATATAAGAAAATAATAATTATAAATATATTTAATAGTTTATAATTGTAATATTATAAAATGGCAAAAAATTTTAAAAAATTCCTAAAGTTTTTTACTTTAATCGAGTTGATTATTGTAATTGCAATTATTGCAGTTCTATGAGCTACTGCATTTTTGCTATTAACTCAATGGATGAGTAAGGGAAGAGATGCTACCAAAATTAGTACAATCAGGACGATAAAAACTGCACTAGATATCAATTACACAGCTAAGTGAGAATATCCAATTCCACAAGATGCAGTGGAACATACTTGAGCAAACTGAACAAAATTGTATCAATGATATGTGTGAGCTAATATGGTAGCAGAATTACAAAGAACACCAATAGATCCAACTACCAAGAAACCTTATATTTATTCCTATATGAAATTGAATTGAGGTCAATGATACTATCAAATATGAACAAGTATAGAAAATACAGTAGGATATAATTGATATGAACTAGCAAAAGCAGATCTTTCTACTACAGCAAAAGTTGAGTGAAATTATGAGTTTGATCCTAGTTTACCAAGCTTGATAATAGTGTGATGAAATGAAACATCAAAATGAATATATGATCCAAGCAATTGCTATGTGTTGGACTGAGGAAAAAATACTGTTGACTGAACAGAATGTGTGGCAAAAAACGATATGCCATTGAAAGATTATGATAATGGATTGGTAGGGTATTGGCCATTTGAAGAAGAATGATTTGAAGTCGAAAATCACAAGCATTGATGAACAAATTTTTTCAAAGATCATTCTTGAAATTCACATCATGCCTTCAATAGTTGAGCCATTCAGTGAGTTTGATTTGTTCAACCTATCTTAAGCGGTGGTTATATATGAAGTTGAGCATATTTTACCAGTGGTAGTTTGATTTTATGATCAGACATGGATTTTTGATTAGATAGGGCATTTACAATATCTGCTATTACAAATATTTATGTGTTTAAAAGTACTCATCCTTATATGTTTAGTAATAGACAATTTATTTCAGCCTATGTAGGATGTCAATATAATTATCTAATTCCCAATGTTGCATGTCCAGAGGAAGTACAAAAATGATTAAGTATTGATTCTGTATGAATTACTATAAGAACTTATAATTTATCTTGAACACAAATATGGGATTATCATGATCAACCATATAAATTAAGATATTCTAATTTAATTGAGAATAATAAATATTTTTTAATTTCATATGTTATAAATAATAATAAAATACAAGAGTTTGTAAATTGAACAAAAATTTATGAAGTTAACCATCCTTGAACAGGTTTCAAACAAACATCTTACGAACATTTTGTCAATTCTTTGATTACTTTATGATGAAGTAGAGCATCGAGAAATAGAGATTTTCATGGTATAATTGATGAAGTAAAAATCTATAATCGTGCTCTTACAGAATCAGAAATATTACAGCAAGCAAAAATAGCTTGATTTTAATTATAAAAATAAACCCATGGCAAAAAAACTACATAAACTTCTAAAATCATTTACTTTGATAGAGTTAATTATTGTAATTGCTATTATAGCTGTGTTATGAGCTGCTGCATTTTTGCTATTGACTCAGTGGATGAGTAAAGGTAGAGATGCACAGAGAATATCAGATTTATCTACAATCAAAACTGCGTTAGATATTGCTTTATCTAAAAATGATGAACTACCTCTACCAGATGAAAACAATGTTTTGCTATATTCGTGAACGGAGATACTAAATCAAGGTCTGTTTGGGGACCAAGTAGTAAAATCAATATGAACTCTCAATAAAGTGCCAAGAGATAGGATAAATTGAGAGTATGAATATTCGTTATTGTATGATAAAAAGACTTACAGAATAAGAGCACAGATTGAGAATGATCAATATAGAATGACATTGATAGATAAAGTAAAAGCAAGTAATGACTATTATAGATATGTTTGAAAAGATATAAAAGCAGTTGTGGTAAAGGAAATGTTTGTATATTTGCCAAGTATGTTTATTATTTGATATGTAAGTGGTGAATATGATTTGCATGAAAGTGGTTTTAATGTTTTTCAATGAGAAAGTGCTGGAGAGTATAAGTCAGGATTTGCATTATCTACAAATGAAATTGGTTTGATTAAATCTGAATTAGGAAGTTTATGATTACAAGAAAATGAAATAAATCAAATTATTGCCCAATGAACAGGACAACCACAAATAGTGGCACAGGCAAAGTGTAATTGAACGTTACCTGAAAATGCAC
>JAZHDC010000096.1:0-4281 GCA_036541305.1 Candidatus Absconditabacteria bacterium | reverse complement strand
CTCTACTTCTCTTACTTATATTAAATAGTGTCGGTTTTTGCTTGACAATTAAGAGACTCTAACTTGGAAGCATTTTCATCTAATTTTTTCCATTTTCAAATAATATCTGTAAGTTCATTGTTCCAACTATTGTAGTCTTTGTAATCTTTAGCATTTACCAAAAGATTTTCTGTTTGGTAGCGAAGAGCTAGGTATTCTTTGGAAATGTTATAAGTGGATTCTAGTATTGCTGAAGTTGAGTTTACTTTTTCATTTGATAATGGATTATTGGATTTATTATCTGGATCATTTACTGGAGCATTAGTGTACAAAAAATATCATAGTAAAAGTGCAAATCCAATTACTGTTAGGGTGATGTATATTTTTTTCATTTCGTATTAGTTAAAGTCTAAATAATTACTTATAATTATTTGTTTTTGAAAATCAAAGAATAATATATGGCTCAAATATTGATATTTGAAATAATAAGCAATAGGTTTACTTTAAATTATTAATAACACTTGATTTATTATTCATATTAAATATTCTTTTCTTTATTAGTAATTATTAAATTCAATATGAGTCAAAAAAATCTAACTGAAATGAAATTGAAAGAGTATTATATGTATGTTATATGATTTAGAACAAGAGGAGTCTTTTTTCATTTTTTTCTTTGAGTTTTTTCATTTGGTTTATACTGGGTTTTTATGATGCTACAAAGAGAGTCATTTATAAAAGTATTTTTGTATTTGAAAAGGCGATGAGTTTCTCACCGTTCAGATGTTAAAACCTCTAGATGGAAACTTTTTGCAGATTTTATTTATCATATTATTTTATTTATTTTGAATCCTATTTGGATTTTTGTAAATATGAGCATTGTCAATCAATATTCAAGAGTTTCCAACAAACTATCTTCTAGATTGTTGTTTATGAAAATAATTGTTTTTTTGTTCTGGATGTTTGTGACTACTGCCATTTACATTGACAATAACCAAATTGTTAATAAGTATATATTTATGTTTATTAATTATATTAATAAAATCAATTTTGTTCTGCCAAATAATATTGCAAGTGTTTATGCTTTGTTGTGATTGGGATCAATAATTTTATCAGTGATTTTATCAGCATATATTATTGTATTTTACTTCATGCTGTACAAAATTGATAAAATAATTGAAAGACAAATAGATGAGAATTTACAATTAATTCCTGAAAATGAAAAAATTAGTAATCGACTGAACCAGTTACAATAGTATTCAAGAACTGCCTGAGGATGTAAGAGAAAAATATTATAATGCAAGTAAGTCTAATGTGTTAGATGTTATTTGAGATTCTACAGAAAAGAATATTAATAACCCTGAAATTCAAATTACTTCACATAACAACTCTTATTCCAAGAATACAGTTTCACAAGTATTGGATACATTTGTGCAAAACAAGAATTATAACAATTCTAATATAAATGCTATTAATAAAGGTAAACAAATAGAAATATTGAAAGAGGACTTTACAAATGACATTTTGGATGATAATTCTCAAAATAATAACTACACACAAAAATCTGAATATAACGCAAATCCAAATATAAATAGCTTTTTACATAATTTAATTGTTTCTTGTATGAGCTTTTACTCTGATAGCAAATATATTTTTTGGTTGATAATTTCTATGCTTGTTTTAATATTTTTATTCATTTTCATAATTAATTAATTGATTTTCTATTCTTTTCTTCTACATTTCTTGTTTAGTTTTTACTATTACAATTGATTACTGACATTGTTTTTTATTTATCAGTAATTTTTTTCTTGAATTGTCAAAATAAAATTATATAATAGTTTATTTAAAGTCTAAGTTTTTCACAATGGCAATAAAACTAAAAAAATTTCTAAAATCATTTACTCTGATTGAGTTAATTATTGTGATTGCAGTAATAGCCGTACTTTGAGCTTCTGCATTTCTAGTGCTTTCTCAGTGGATGAGTAAGTCTAGAGATAGTAGAAAGATTGCTGATCTGTGAACCATTGATACAGCAATTAGTATTAGTATTACTAGTAATGATAAGCTACCAGTTCCTGATAATAAAACAGATATATTATTTTCTGGTAACATAGTTTGGGAGGTTTGATATTTTGGTGATGAAGCAGTGAAGCAAATATGATGATCTTTGACTAAGACGCCTATAGATCCAACTACTAAACAAAGATATAGATACTGAGTTTGGTCAAATAAGTATCAATTATGAACAATTATTGAGAATGAACAATTTTCAAGATTTGCTAATAGAGCATATGCAAAAGATTATTTCACTAGATTGAAATGAAATTATTCACAGTCAATTATTGTTGCTAAAATAGACAATGTAGATACTATATTGCCAGTACCAAGTCTTATTGTTGATGAATTTACTTGAACTACGAAGACATTAGGTGAGGAATATTTTTGGATAAACAAAAATAGTTATAATATATGATGACAACAATCTTCTAGGTTAAAAGTTGAATCTTTATATTCATGAGATTTGAGTCTATTATCTGATTCTTCAAGTCAACAGTTTTTACAATTTAAAAACAATTTTGAAAAGGTATATACTGGTAATAATATCTTGAAAGGGTTTAATTCATCACAATCAAAAGACGAAATCAAACTTTTAATCGCAAAAGAATTATCTAAAGTATCGTCTCAGCCTGTTTCGGTACAATTTTTGTGATGTGAATGATATGAGCATTGATCAAAAATAGAATTTTATAAACAAGAATTATTGCCTTTTGGACAAAGTTGTGATAATAATAAAGAACAATTTGAGTGTGATAATTGAAATTGGATATGAGAAAACAAAATTGAATATCAAAAAACTGCTTGTACAGTCCAGCAACCTATAAAGTGTAATTGAGTTGAACACTGAGCAGATAAAAACTTTTTCAAAGAAAATAGTGTGGCTTTTGGAGAGTGTTGTGATGATCACAAAAAGAATTTTACTTGTTATAACTGAGTTTGGAAAGACTGATTGAACAGTGCAGATACTAGTACTTATAGATATTCAAGTTGTGTAGTATGAAATCCTGTTCATTGTGAAGCTACGAGTATTGTTAAAAAATCAGTAAATAATTTGGATATTACATTTGATATTGATGGGATTTTACATTGACAAAGTTTTGAGAAAATAATTATTGTTAATGAGAATAATTGAAGTTATGAGTATACTTTAGTTTGAGATTGTAGTAATTGAGAGTATCAAGATGTTGAACTATCTACTCCAGTCTACAAAAATTGTGATATTTGATATACATTGAATAATTGATTGTGTGTATTTGATGCTATTTGGTCAGGAAATTCAATTGACTGATATACTTATTTAGAGTCAGGAAGTCCAACATATCCAATATCTTGTAATGATTTGTTGTTAAGTACTAATCCAAACTTTAAATATTGAATTAATAGTTTGTATAATGGAACAGAATTCTTAAGTTGAAACTACTATATAAAACCTACTTCTTCAACTCTACCAATAAAAGTTTATTGTGACATGAGTGAGCAATGATGATGATGGACAGTGTTTCAATCACTGTGAAATTGGAATTACGAAAATTATAGTTCTGCTTGTCATTCAATAGAATTATTTAGTACAGCTGTAATTGATAATATGAAGTTAGTGTCATTTAATGAGTTTGATATAAAAACGGATGTAGAATTTAGAATTCAAGCAGACGATTCGGTTAATAACTCACGGATTAGAACTCGTAAATTTTCAGACTTTTCTAGTTATGATATCTTAATGTGAGATGGTTATAATAATACAGTTTTGACTTTGACTGACAATAAAATATATTGTACTGCATCTGATAGTAATAATAAGTGCTGAGTAACAAAAAAACCTAGTCGCAACAATTATGTTACAAATATATTTATAAATAGACTGCAATTTAATCCTAGGTGTAATTCATCTACAGCTTACCAAAATACTCGGTCTAGAAATAAATTTACTTGGAAATGAACATATTATAATTTATACTTTAGGTAATATTGTTAAAGTAAGTTTAAATTAAGCATTAATTATTTATAAATATAGATTATTAATAATGGCAAAAAAATTACAAAAATTCCTTAAGTCATTTACTTTGATTGAGTTAATTATTGTGATTGCAGTAATAGCAGTACTTTGAGCTTCTGCATTTCTCGTGCTTTCACAATGGATGAGTAAGTCTAGAGATAGTAGAAAGATTGCTGATCTGTGAACCATTGATAAAGCAATCAATGTTAGTTTTACTAGCAAAGACAAATTACCTACGCCAGACAATATGACAA
>JAZHDC010000095.1:0-4240 GCA_036541305.1 Candidatus Absconditabacteria bacterium | reverse complement strand
CACATATTTTAACATGTGATATGACAATTATATGTTTACCATCAATTTTAATAGATAAAGTGAAGCTTTTTCTTCTTCCATTGTTTATTTTATATTTGATTTATATTTTATATAAGACAATAAAAGTCGGGAAATAATCTTATAATTATTTGAAAGCAAATATACAAAATTATGATAAAGTATTAGATTATTTAAAATCAAACAATATTAGATATGTTAGATACAATTACTTTGAATATTGAGATATAGAGTACAATATATGAGATTATCAGTTTATTTGTATTGAAAAAGATAAGAAAAGTTTCTTTGACTTGTGGGTAAGTTCCTTTGTGTTTTTGGCATAAATAAAAGGAAAATTACTTATTTTGAAAGTTTTTTAGACTTTTATAAGATATATTTAATTAACAAAAAAGAATTATTCATCATCATTCATCCATTCTACATGAAATAACAAATTTGGACATCCTGAGCTTTCTGTGGTCCAAGGTTTTCCACTGTCCAAAATAGTCGTGGAAGTTATTGTTCATTTTGTTTTGAGTGTCATAGTATCTGTATCAGGAATTTCTTGTGAAAAACTACATTTGTATATTATACTTTTTTCATTATCTTTGTCTTTGCTTGAGACAATTCCATTCCATTTGTATACAAAATTTCAGCTTATAGTAGATGTTTTGTCATTATATGTTCCATTACCGTCTATACTAGCATTTCATGATGCCTTGTGTGCTCATTCTACACTAAAACTTATATTGTTTCCAAAACTAAACGTATCATCTAATAGTATTATAGGTTCCAAACTATTGAATAATTCGTATTTTATAAGTCATTGATAATCTACAGTACCTTTTTCTGCTCATGGAGGATAGTCTGCATACAATACAAGTGTTACATCTCATAGTCAATCTCATTCCTCATCATAATTTTCATAATTTTCATTATTTTCTTCATCAGCTTCATTTATTGTTTCATTTATAGCTTCCTTCACAAGTCCTTTTATAAAGTTGTCTGCTTCATTACCTACTACGTTGTCTATAAAATCCAAAGGATTGGATCATATAACTCCTTTTACTGCTTTTACATAATCACCCAATGTGTTTTTGAAGGTTTTTTTTACAAAATCTTTGTAAGATGTGTTCATTGTTTTTGGTATTTTTGTTCATAGTTGTTTCCATCCAGCAGTCATTGCATTGGTAAAACCATCTGTTAGTTTTGATGTTAGTTTTTTCATATTCATTTCTAGTCAGTCAGAGATTGTTTTTTTCAATGAATTAGAAATCAAATCTTTCATACCTGGTTTGGATAATTTTCCAATGTATTCTATACCATTTTTTCATAGTTGTTTTGTCGTAGCTCATGCTCATTTCAAAACTTGTGATCATTTTGCTAAAGTTTTTGATCATCCTACAACTGATAATCATATATCCAAAATTCATTCTGCTATTTCTCATTCACTAGAATCTGGATTTGCTACTTTGTAAATTCCTTGCCCAAAACCAGTAAATAAATTTCCTGCAGATTTACCAATCACCCCTGCAAGTTTACTAGTGTATCATTTTCATATAACTTTTTCTATTGCGCCTTCAGCCAGTGCCTCTCATGCTTCGTCTATTCCTGCAAGATAATCACCAGCAGTTTTGTATACTTCTGCACCTGCATTTCATTTTTTTACTGAGTCGTCAAATTTCTTGAAATTTTCCATTATAGATTTTCATATTTCTTTTCTTTCTAGTCCATTGCTTCGTCCAAAATACATATCAAATCCAGATTTGCTTACTGCATTTAAACTTCCTATTCAAATTCCCAAAGTTTTTTTTGCTTTTTGATATTTGTCTTTTACTCATGACCGAGTAAGTCATTTGTCTACTATTGTAGCTCCTCATTTGATAACTGTTTTTGCTCCATTTTTCAATGAATTCATAGCACTATCCCAATAACTTTCTACTCAAGCTTCTGCTTCTTGAAAAAATGGAGTTGGCACATATGCAGTATCTGGTAATTCTGGAGGACTTAATACTCATATTGTAGATTTGTAACCATCTACATAGTTTTGAAAAAATTGTAGATATTCTTTGTAAAAATTTATATCTTCTTGAGTTATTTGATTATTTGGAGTAAGATTGTCTATTAGTGATTTTATCTCAGGTATTTTGGTTTCTATAGAACTAATGGATGCCATACCTATAAAGTATTCAGCTGCTTCCAATTGTTTTAATGCTATGTCTATAGCATCCACATTTATTTGTAATTTTCTTGTAAGGTCTAGAGATGTTTGTAATTCATTCATCTCATTATCAAATTCTTTGATTGCTTTTTTGATATTTTCATTATTAGAATTTTCATATTTGTCTACAATCACACTAGCGTATGACATGATATAGTTGATGTCTTCTATAACAATGTTTGCTAATTGTACTGTTGCAACTGTTTTGCAGTATTCTATATTTGCTTTGATAGCTGGTATTTCGCTTTCACTATCCAAACTTTCATAATACAAAACAAGTCCTTCTTCTTTGATTTTGTATTCTACCAAGAATTCAGCCATTAAATTTTCTTCATTCTTTGCTTCTGAATCTTCTTTTATCAATGTTCCCCATATGTAAGCTAAATTTTCTTTGTACTTATCTAATTCTATTGTTAATTTTTTATTTATATCAAAAGTTTCTTGTGTAAGTTTTATGGCTTCTTCAATTTTCATTTCTCTAAGTTTTTCATATTCGTCCAATCCTGCTCATTCCAATTGGTTATTTCACATATAGTAGGGACCTCCTATTACATAGGTATCAAATTCATCTCCATTTAGGAAATAAGCTATGGCATTTTCACTATCAGTAGGGTAATCATACTTTAGGATTTCGCTATCAGATTTTGAAGTGAATTTAATACCCGATTCTCATCACATATTTTTGAAAATAAAAACTCCTATTATAATTAAAATAGCTATAACTATAATTACCAAAATTTTATTTTTTTTCATAATCTTCGAAGTTTAATTATAAAAAATTAAGTTATTTGAAGAATAATTATTTTAAGCCTGAAATCAATACTATAAATATTTAAGCTTCTGCACCTAAATTAAAGCAAATAAAGAGTTTTCTTTATATTTAAGCCAATATTTTTGGTGTCTATTTTGCAAAAAAATTAAAGTTAATCAAAGCTATATTGTTTCTCGCCGCTTGGATATCCACTGAGCTTTTTCCTTTTTCCTTTTCTAACTTATATTAATGATTACTTTAGAAAGAATAATATTATATCAGTATCTAATCGTGACTTTGAATCTATCGTAAGTATAAAAAAGCATTTCTTTTTGATATATTCAGATGATTATATATAAGTAGATAATGATGATTATTTCAACAAAAAGAAATACTTCATATTAAAAGAAAAAATAAGAAATTGATGGTATAGAGTTGAACGAGCCCCATCTACAAGATAATCAATTTTGGGATAAAATAATCAATAATTATTATATTTCGTTTTTTAGTTGATTTATTTTCAATTATCTTTATAAGAAATTTCCACTATATAATGGAGGATGTTTAAATGATTATTGAACATTATATTGATGTTTTTGCAAAATGGCTTTTGTTTATTTTTGTGGGAAGTATCTTTATCAATGTAATTGTAAAACTTATTTTTGGTGAAGGAGTATTGCTAAACATTTGTTTGATTGTATTAACTGGAAGTTTTTGTGTCTTTTTGGGAGTTTTGATGCTTGGTGTTATATTTAGTATTGGAAAGGCAATAATAAAAGATTCCAACTAAGAGAGAGTATTATGTTAAAAAAAACTTTTTTCATAACTGTGATTTTAGTAGTTTTTACTGCTATTCTTACAGTTGCTGGTGCGGTTTTGAAGTTGAATTTTCCAGAATATGGAGAAGAAATCGGTTATACTATTTTTTTGATGGTTGCATCATGTATTTTGTCTCTTTTATTTACAATAGCTGTATTAATTCATACTATCTGTAAAAAATTTTTAAAATAATTCTATTTTTATCCCTAGTATTTCTAGGGATTTTTATTTATGAAAAAATGTTTTTCATATTGACTTTTATCGAAAAAAGATTTCAAAAGATATATAAATAATTGATTTATCATTTTTTATTATCTAACTTTATTTTAAAAGCACTTGAATATGAGATTTGTATTATTATAATTTTATTAATTTAAAATTTCATTAATAATGCCATGGCAAAAACTATAAAGAAGTTTATCAAATCTTTTACTCTTATTGAATTAATA
>JAZHDC010000094.1:0-4326 GCA_036541305.1 Candidatus Absconditabacteria bacterium | reverse complement strand
TATGATTCTTTTACTTATTTAATACATAAATTTATAATATTTTATAGATTACATAATTATAATTTTCAATTATTTTTAAGGACACATTTAAAAATATTAGTTGAAATTAGCCAGTATCAAAATCATTAACATAGTATACTTATTTATTTACATAAATCCAATGATTTTTTGATATTCGCAATAATTGATAGATTCTATTAAAATAGAAATAATTAATAATTAGTATTATGTTAAAACAATAACCATAAGAATGTAGGGACACTCCAATAGAGTGTCCTAATACAATAATAATACCACTACAAAAATCATTTTGCTTCGCAATAGTTTGAGTTCTAGTACTTAGTACTTAGAAAAATAATAATTATTCGAACCTTGAACTTGGTACTTGGTACTTGGTACTATTGCGAAGCAATTACTCTTGTACAGTAAAAATTCATTCTGCAACATCTACGATTTTTTGCATAATTATTAGATTATTGTTCAATTCAATAGCAAGTTTATCCATTTTCAATTGAAATGCCCTATTATCTGATTTGTAATTATTAATAGTTTCGTATGAGTTCTCAATCAAAAATGACAATCTTTCTACTAATATATCTAAATTTGCAAATAGTTTTTCCATAAATATTTCATCATTCTTCTCGTGCTGGTCTTCAGTAAGTATAGAATCTTTCTCTCAAATAAAATCAACTTCCAAAATATCTCTATATCTTTCATAAGAGTCAACAAATACTACATCCAACCTATCCAAAAAATCTTTCTCTAGATCTGCCAAAGCTATCAAATGAGCATTCTCCACTCAACAATCCAAAATATAGTTGATTTTTTCTACTGAATCTCACATTCTATTCAATGCTAACAATGATCTATCAAAATCTTCATCACTAACTTCTCACTGTGAGTTTATTACGTCAAAATAAACTTCCATTCATCACAAAAGCTCCTCCAAATGGGGCTTGTAAACTTTGCTTACCAAATCTACTACTCAGTTGAAAAAGTCAGCATCTTTCAAGATAACTTCTTGAGGTGAACTTCATAGCAAAATGCTCAAATTACCCTTAAATCCTAAATAATTATGTTTTCCCAAAACTTTATTCAAAACACTATTTCATTTTTCTTGTAGATTTAACATTCACAAATTGTTACTAGTAAATAAGCCTAATAGATAACAATTTACAAATAAAAGTCAATTTGATTTTTAGGGAAAGTGCTTTTTCTGGATAAATCCAAAGTCTGTGCTGGTTTGAGATTAGATAGACAAAAGTCAAACCTGCACTTACAATGTTAAAATTTTAGTTAATTTTCTCTAAAAGAAATCAAGCTGAAACTCAAGGTAAAGGTGTTTTGGATACTAATCCAATATATATATTATTTGAAAAATTATTTGTATAATTAACAGAATTATCAGTAGCATAAATTTGATTTATAGATAACTTAGTAAATCATTGAATTTGTATTGTAAATTTAAATTCTTTTGATTTTGGAATAATTTCATATTTGATTTTAAGGATTTTGTCTAACTTATAATGTTTGTGAATTGTTCAATATATACTTCAATTTGCAATTAGTAAATTGATAACCGATCTAAATCAATTGAGATATGCCTTTGGGGAATTGTGATTACCGCATTCTAATCCAAAAGCAGTTTTTCCTTGGTCCAACAAATAACCAATACAAGCTCACATTTTAGCTAAATCATCAACTAAAACATCCTGAATGTCGAAAAAACACTTTGCCATATTCAAATGTTTTTCATCAGTAATTCAAATCAATTGATCATCTAGACTAGTAGAGTGTAAATCTAATGCACAATCTAATAGATCAAAGATTGGTTTTAACAATTCAAATCTTTTGTATTCAAGAGTATTTTTTAGCTTTTTTTTACCAAAAATTCTATTCATATCAAAATCTATAAACCTGTAAGCTAAATTATTTGATTGAGAAATATACTTTTCATAAGCTTCAATATTCATGGCAATTAGAAAGACTTTTCAATTTAGTAGTTTATTTTGCAGGTGAAAATCTCTTATCAAATAATCAAAAATCTGTAATCACACTGTTTCATTTCAATGGGTTATTGCCAACAATCAAACGTTTTTTCATGGTTTTCAAGAATCAATTACTGTTACTCAAGGTATTCAATTATAAGTATTAGAAATATAAACTGAATAATCTTTGATATTAGGCATTATTAATTAGTTAGATTAATAAATTGTTTTCTAAAATCTTGAACAAGTGAATACGCTTTTGTTGTTTTATCTATTAAATCATTTGTGTTCACTCACCCATCAAAGGTTCTTATTTCTGCCACATATTGATTTCAAAGTCTTTTCAATCTTGTAAATCAATAATCGAACTTAGGCTCTCAGGCTTCATCTAATATTGTATTTTGCATTTGATCCAAAGAGTCAAATAATACTGTTGTAGGATTTAAATTCATTCATAGTGACTGATTAACTCAATTTACTGCTTTTTGATATTGATAAAGTCTATTAGAACTAATTCATAACTTTTGGTAATCATTTTCAAAATATAATCAATGTACAAAATTATTGATATGAAAATACTCTTGTAAAGTTGAGTCAATATTTATATGAATTCAAGCAATATTGGTAGCTTTTCTATAATCATGTCACAAAGAAAGCAATGCATTGTGAATTAGACAATACCTATCAACATTTGAACACTGAGGATCATAATCCTGACTAGGAACAACAGATTGTGAAATATATAATCCAAAATCATCTCTCAAAGTAGACTCAACAACTTGAAACAATTCTACTAGTTCATCTTGTGCTTGTTGCAAACTATCTTTAGGTCACATGTTTCTCATTTCGATTTGACATGCATCTAATTCTACTGCAATTCATCATTGTGAAATTAAATGAGATACTTTTTTTTGGATTACATCAATAACAGTTTGAGAAGCCAACTGTCAGTTTATGTAATTTTGAGGAATTCACTGGTTATCTACTATAATTATTTCATTTTCAAAAGCTATTTTTGACATAATTGTTTTTTATAAGTTAAAAAAGCTACTACAAGTGTGTAATAGCTTATATTTGAAACAGCAAAACACTGTAAATTACTATTACACTATATATTCAAAAGTCACCAATTTAGTAAATATAAGTCCATTTATAATATTTATCAAATAAATTCGTATTAATTTTACATCAAAATAATACAAATTTTATAATGATTTTTATATATAAATCAAGTATATATTCAATTTTGTAAAAATAGCATATATAGACATATCTATGAAAGATAAAAATATTTAATTATTCAAGTTGCATCTTCAAATAAAAAATATATAAATACATATTTACTAAAGAAAAAAATAATGAAATTGGAAACAGAAAAACTTATTATTAATGTACCTATTGTGAAACTATCAAATATTTGAGACAATGAAGTATATGTTTTACTAGAAAAATTCAATATATGCTGATCTATAAAAGTAAAAACTGTATACCGAATATTGAAACAAGCAATACAAGAATGAAAACTAAAACAAGGTAATACAATACTAGAAGCTTCAAGTGGAAATACTGCAATAGCACTTGCATATTTGGGAAAGTGTTTTGGATTTCCAGTAAAAATAGTACTACCAAGGAGTACAGCACCTTGTAAAATTAGACTTATAGAATCATATTGAGCTGAAATAGTAAAAGTAAAATGAATTACTGATGATTGTATAACTGTAAGAGATGAAATTTACAAGGAAAATCCAAGTAAGTATTTCTTACCTGATCAATTTAGTAATTACAGCAATATTGATGCTCATTACAATCTAACCTGACCATATATTTATGACAATATTAACAATTTAGATTTTTGTGTAATCTGACTTTGAACTTCATGAACTATTATCTGAACTGGAAAATATCTAAAAGAAAAAAATCCTAACATCAAAATTATTGGAATCAATCCAATAGAAAAAGTAGAATGACTTAGAAACTTCAAAACAACTAAGATGAAAATACCATTCTATGAAGAATATAAGGATTTAATTGATGAAATTATTGATGTTGATTTTGATAATGACAGTGTAGAATGAATCAAGTATATGCTTGAAGAATGATATTTTGTGTGAATATCTTCATGAGCAATATTTAGTTGACTTGTAAAATATTTGCAGTGAAAAAGTTGATTAAAAGGACTTTTTATAGCACCAGACTGATGAGACTTTTATATAGAAAGAATTATGAAACTATTAGATAATGATAATTTTTGTGGATGTAAATAGATTAGAAGAAAAAATTATTACATCTTAGATATTACATAAATATTTTCTTCAAAACAATCTAATTTTACTACAAA
>JAZHDC010000093.1:0-4327 GCA_036541305.1 Candidatus Absconditabacteria bacterium | reverse complement strand
AATAACAATATTTTATTAAAAATCAATTGATTTTTCAGTTAAATTTATTACAATAGAATATCATTATGGGCTAATTAAGGTTTTTAATTTGTATAAATATAGTAGTAATGGACTTAAACAAAGTAATGTTGATCTGAAGGATCACAAACGACGTTGAACTTAAAAAGATTGAAGGTTCAGGGAATTCAGTAATAAATTTTACACTTGCGACAAATAGAAGATTCAAAAACAGAGATTGAAACCAAATCGAAGAAGCTGAATTTCACAGATGCGTTGTTTTTGGTAACTTAGCAGATGTACTTGGAAAATATGGTGAAAAAGGAAAAAGAATGTATATTGAAGGAAGACTAAGAACTAGAAAATGGGAAGACACAAACTGAAATTCAAGATTCACAACAGAAATAATAATAGAAAATTTTATATTTTTAGATAGCAGAAGTTGAGGTTGAGATTCAAGTGATCAGGAATTGCCTACAGTTGAAACTGAGCTTCCATTCTAACTATGATAACAACAATTGATTGTAATGAATGAAGTAGTAAAAATAATAGAAGATAACGAGAACAAAAGCAAAAGAACTCTTAAAGATTTTTTGTTAGACTTTTTCGATATTATATCTTTTGTAGTTTTTATTTTATGAGTAGTATCATTTATCAAATTCTTTTTATTCAATCCATTCCAAGTAGTTGGACAAAGCATGGAACCGACATTCCATGATAAGGATTTTATAATTGTTGATAAAATTACTCATAGATTTGGAGAACTAAAAAGATGAGACGTAATAGTTTTTGTACCTGCTGGAAAAGATGTACCTTACATAAAAAGAATTATTTGAATTCCATGAGATACTGTGAAAATAGAAAATTGAACTGTAACTAGATGTACAAAGGATGAAACATGAGAATCTTGTGAAAAATTAGTAGAAAATTATATAAAAGCCTGATGAACCACTAACCCATGCTCATGATGAAAACTAACTGAATTCACAGTTACGCCTTGATGATACTTAGTTTTTGGTGACAATAGAGAAAACAGCACAGATTCAAGGTGTTGTTTCGGTCTTGAATGCACAAGCTGAAACAGTTATTTAGTACAAAATGAACAAATAATCTGAAAAGTATACATAAAAATATTGCCTAATATTGAAAAATTTTAATAATCAATTCAAAATAACACAATGAGCCCCACGATAATCATAATAATATTATTATTGATGTCTGCTTTTTTCTCAGCCTCAGAGTTGGCTATAATGTGAACCCCTTTGTACAAAATAAAGCAAGTAGCTAAATCTTCCAAAAACAAATTTGGTAAGATGCTTTTGGGATTGAGAGAAAAATCAGAAAGGACACTAATTACTATTTTAATATGAAATAATCTAGTAAATGTAGTTATTTCAATATATGCTGCATCTATATGAGATAAATTTATTGCAAATCTATGACTAATATGAGCAATAAGTTTAATTATTGTTTCTGTTACAATAACATTTATAATACTAACTTTTGGTGAAATTATTCCAAAAGTATTATCCACTAGATACTCATTGGAATATGCTTTACTGGCGACTCCATTTATCAAATTCCTTACTATTATATTATTCCCAATATGAATAATTCTAGAGTTTATAATATATTTGTTGAATAAAATATTCAAATCTCCTCAAGAAAAAGTATCTAGAGATGATGTAGAAATATTCGTAGAAGACTGAAAAAAACAATGAATATTTTCATCAGTAGAAAGTATGATTATCAAGAATCTTCTTGATTTCAATGAAAGAAGCGTAGAGTATATAGTAAAACACAGAACAGAAGTTTTTGCATTATCAGAAAATACTCTTTTGAAAGATGCAATAAACAAAACAATGGCTCATTCCTTTTCAAGAGTTCCTATTTATAGAGAGGATAAAGATAAAATAATTTGAATAATAGCTATTAGAGATCTTTTAAAGCTTTCATTAGATTATTCTAATTTGAACAAAAAATTAAGTGAATTTGAAATTAGAAAAGTATTCAAAGTTCCACTTACAGCAAATATTATGGATATTTTCTTAAAAATGAAAAAACTTTGACAACATTTTGCAGTTGTAGTTGATGAAAGATGATGAACAGAATGAATTGTTACCTTTGAAGATATCCTAGAGGACATGGTATGAGAAATTAGAGATGAATATGATAACAATGAAGAAAAAGAAATAGAAATAATCAATGAAAATGAAATTATTGTAAAATGAGAAGTTTTGTTTAGAGACATTATGATGAGTCTTAAAATCGACAACTTTGACTTTCCTGAAGAACTTGATGAATCAATTTGAGATGAAGATATGATATCATATATAATCCTTATTAAACTTAGACATTTTGCAAAAAAGGGAGAAAAAATAATTATAAAAAATCTTGAATTTGAAATAATCGAAACTAATAAGTCTGAAGATAAAATTATTAAAGTTAAAGTAACTCGCAATCCAATCTCACAAAAAACTACATAAATTGTATTTTTTCTTAAAATTGACTTGTTTATACAAAAAAAATTATTAATATTCACTACATATTTTATAAATTGACTAATAAATTATATGTTTGTTATTGCTTTGAATACTATAAAAGAGTTCATAAGGAACAAAATTATGTATGTAATAGTTTTTATAGCTATTTGATTAATATTTTTCTCTATAATACTATCACAACTTGCTCTTACAGAATCCAAAAAAATCATTATTGATTTTACACTTACTGTAATTGAACTATTTTGACTTATTACAACTTTATTTCTTTGATCATACTTGATTTACAACGAAATAACTAAAAATACTATTTTACTAATACTTTCCAAAAAACCTTCTAGATGACACTTTTTGATGTGAAAGTTATTATGATTTTTATGACTACTATCAATATTATATATAATTCTAACAATCGCCTTCCTTACTGTTCTTTTCGTACATAATATATGATTTGAAAATGTATGAAGCTATATTTTTGCCATCTTCTTTAGTTATCTCAAAATATCTATTACTCTTGGTTTCATTATATTATTTTCTTCATTCATGTCTCCATTTGTAAGTTTATTGGTAACTTTATGAGTATATTTAATTTCCCACTCACTTTGATTTGTAAAATTCTATCTAAGCGTATCATGAAAAGTAGCTGATTGAACTTTTACTAGCAAAATTGTAAACTTTTTATACTACTTCTTTCCTAACTTTCAAGATTTGAGTATGAAAGAGTATTTATCATCACCACAACTTAGCAACTACACTGGTTGGCATATTTTATTATCTACATGAACTAGTATTATATATATTTTTATATTGATGGTAATAGCAATAGCTATTTTCAAAAAAAGAGAATTTTAATTATTAATTAATGTAAAAATGAAGTTATTATCAAATTTTGATACTAATCTTGATGAAGTATGTTACCAAGAAAATGTTGATAATTATTGAAAAGAAAAAGTCTTCCTAGTTTACAAAGATAAAATATTCTTTATATTTTATGTTCTAATTCCACTGAGTGTTTCATTGTTAATACTAATCCCGACACTAATATCTGTTATTGTTTTGGATCTTGGAATATTTTGATGGCTAACTGTTTTAGTTGAGATTATTTTCTTTAGTTTTACTATGTGGAAAAGTGCCTTGAAACGTTATCTAGATTATAGAATGGACTTCACTGTAATCAACCCTGATCTTATTATGGCGTACAACCAAACTTGATTCTTCTCTAGAGATTCAAGAACAATCAAAACAAACAAAATAAAAACTATTAGTATAGACAAAAAATGAATAATAAAAAGCATATTTAACTATTGAACTCTTGTGTTTCTTTCAGAATGAGACGAAAAATGAAAATGAGATATAACTCTGATGTACGTTCAAAATCCTGATGAAGTAAGGAAAAGAATAAAACAAGTAATTGACTTTGCAGAGAGTTGAAATTAAAATTTAATTATTAATACCATATTAAATGGCAGAAAACATAGAAATACCTATGGATGTATATGAGTCCCCTGATGAAATAGTATTAATTGCACCCCTTGGATGAGTAGCAAAAAATTCAATTGAACTAAGCCTTGAAAAGACTCATCTAAAATTATCTTGAGTTAGAACAAAACCTAATCTCAAAGAAAATCTTATGGCTTTACAAGAAGAAAGTTATTGGGGAGATTTTGAAAAAGTAGTTGAGCTTCCACAAAATGTATACTTTGATAAAATTCACAGCCATCTTACCAAAGATAATGTTCTAGTAGTAATAATACCAAAAGTTAGAATTCCAGAAAAAATCAAATTAGAAGTACAATTCTCTGATTTGTAATTATATATCATAACTCATT
>JAZHDC010000092.1:0-4382 GCA_036541305.1 Candidatus Absconditabacteria bacterium | reverse complement strand
ATTTTTCAAATTCTAAAATATGAAAATAAAATAGATCTTCATTCCATGCTTAATCAAAGGTATATTTTTTCTAGAAACTTATTAATTTCGTTTTCAATTAAATATTCACTACTAATTTCTATATCTTTCAGTCATAATTTATTGAAGAATTCTTTAACATGTTGGACCTTAATTTTATCATTATATTTGTATTTCAATAGCATGTCGTTTATATCACTGTCACTTTTACCAAGATATAGTTTTAATAATGCTTTAGCAAAGCATTGTTTTTCTTTGTCTAATAAGCAAACAGTATAAAAATATAAATATAAATCAAAATATTTAGACTCATAAATATATTCTTGTATTCCTGCTGATAAAACTTTGTGATATTCAGCTTTTATATAGAGTTTTACAATTGATGTTCTTGATTCGTTTATGTCGAACAATTTAACAATTTCACTTGTTAGTTCATTAATGAATAATGATATTTGTTCTTTAAATTTTTTTACATTTAAATACAATGACCAAGGATTTGGTGAGTTAAATGTTGTTTTAATTTGAAATTTTAACTCATCTAAATCGAGTCTTGAAGATCATATTTGCAAGCCATTTTTGGACGGAATTTTTGAATTTTCATTTTTTTCCATTTTTGTTTGTATTTATAAATTTAATTAATTATACAAATTATTTGCATATTGTCAAAATATTATACTATTTTTTTGTATATAATTTGATTAATGATTTTCTATTTAGTTATTTGAGCTAAATATTGATAGTATACTCAATTTGAAAGTGCACTTTTCAAGTTTCTATCTATATTAATTTTTAGCTACAATTATCTTGATTTATATAATATCTTTATTATCATATACATATTTATTTATACAAAAAAAAATAAAATGGAAAGTATGGATACAAATATAGAAAATCCTAATTTAACAAATATAAATGAAGAACCATCTTATATTTACGAAAAATCAAATAAAAGTTATGAAATTCAACATATTTTGAATATTCTTTGAGAAAAGAAAACAATTAGATGAAAATCCAGAATGTGAGACTTAACAATAAATAAGACTCCAGATAAAAGAATTGAACTATTGTTAACTTCTCCAAGTTGAGCAATTAAATTTGAAGCTACTGATCCTCACTTCAACGAATCATTACTAAAATTGATAATTGGCAGTTTTGTACCAGAAATAGATGAAAACATAAATTAAGCAGTTTTGTCAAAAAACCCTCTAAACAGAATATCTAGAAAATAAATAACAAGCTCATATATAGATTTTGAAAATTGAAAACAAAAAGTTGACAAAAGACTTATTCTATGTATTATTATATAGAATTTAGAAAACAAAAATAAAATGCTAGATACAATATACAAGGAATTGAAAGGTTCATTTGACGATATACAAGAGCAAATTGAATCATTTAGGAAAGATTTTGAAAGTAACTGAAGATGAGTAAATAAGCAATGAATAATTTTTTGAATATTGCAAAATATAGAATTTCAAAAATTCTTGATTTATAAATTGAACAAAACAGACTTTGGTTTTTTTCTAAAAATATTTGAAGATAATTTTGTAGTAGAATTGACCCAACTTTGGCATCTTTTATATCCCTATCACAGAAGAATAAACAGAATCAAAAGTTTTCTAAGATATGACCAAAGGCAGATTTTGATGAAAAAGAATCCCAATTTAGACTTACTCAGCAGTAAAGTTAATGCTTTATATGTTGTATATTTACTATACATCAACTTAGATTTTTTGAAAGAAAAAATGATAATTACTAATTTGTTAGTAAACAAAATGAATCATTTTTTGAAAAGAACTAATCCCCAAGTAAATAAAATTAGTTTTTATAGTTTGATAAATTTACTACAAGTTTTGTACAATAAGGATATAATTAAGTCAGATTTAATAAACGATTTTGAGGTAGAAAAAAGTGAATGGGAAATATTCAATCAAAGTATTCTTTGTGACTCTCAAAGTATATTGTTTCAATATTATAACAACCCTGAGTTTTACGAAAATAACTTGGAATTATTTTATAAAGAGAAGAAAAAAGTTCTCCAAGAGCAATGATTAAATTGACAATGATGAGTTCAGATAATAAACGATCTGAAAATGTTGATAACTTACAATAATTTGAAAAAATCTCATGAAAATCTTATTAAACTATCATTTTTTGAATTATTTTTGATAAAACTAATATATAATTTTGACTTAAAAAATATTTGATGAGAGAATTTACAGTATATAATTCCTATATATTTACTGCACTTTTCAAAGAATTACAAAGAGTATAAAAAAATTAAATATATATTTACAAGTAATTTTCAAATTAAATATTTACTATTAATATTATTGTGAAGTATAATTTTGTTATTGTGAAGCTGGTTAACATTTCTAAGTTGATTAATTATTATATTCAGTCAAAAAATATCTAATTTTATAAATAATATTACAAATTCAAAAATTGATTTTTCAATTCCTGTAAAAATTATTGGAATTACATTATTGATAATTACATGAATTAACTCAAATTATTGAAAGTATTACCACAATATAGTTTCTTGAGAATTGTATACTGATATCGTTAATCAATGAAATAGTTTTTCTGAGAAAACGAATTGGACTAATATTTCTTTACCTTTTATCAATAATAACAACTCCCCCACTGTAGAGTCACTAAACTGAAAAACTATTAAGATACAGATTGATAATATAAATGATTTGATTTGATCTTCTACAAAAGATAGATATTATTACTTATGAGATGATGAAAAAATATCTGATATTGTGAATAGCTTTGTTCCAATAAATATAAAATGAGAAGATAGAAAAGAAATTATACAAAAAGTTACATATGAATACATTGAACTAAATAAAGATTATTTGATTTGAATTTATAAAATTGATGAAAGTAAAACAAAATATATAGACTTAAACAATATAATTTGATTTAGTCCAAAGTTAGATATCGTAATGATAAACCAACTAATTAAACAATACAAGTAAATAATTTTATAATTAAATATACAAAAATGGCAGATATTGAAAACCCACAATTAAAAAAGATTAAAGAAGAAAGTGATGACTTTTCTTTTTTGGATCTTAGTATTGGAAAAAAGAATCAAGAAATAACAAATTCTACTAAGGAACAAACCATAGAAAAACAAATTCAAACAATAGAAACAAAATCAAAAGAACTAAAAAGTTCAATTCAATGAACAAATAATCAACAAACTAGCAACTCTAGTCAATCTGAGAAAATCGCTACTCCTGTAAATTACTCTGAGAGTGAAATACAAGCTGAATTAGACAGAATCAAGAATCAAGAGAGTAAAATTTGATTTATAAAAGATTATGCTAGCAAATTAAAAACTATTATTTGAGAATGATTATCCATCAATAAACCTTCAAGCTCTGTTAATTGGCCATATATAATATGATGATTACTAATTTTTTGATTATTTGTAGGATGAACAATATATTTTATGTGAAATGATGATGAAAATGTAAAAGATAGTAAACACAATGCCTCTATTCTAAAGAAATGAGATAATCCAACAGTTGATGGATTCAAATCTAAATGAGTCATTTCAGAGAGCAATCTTACCAAGTACCAAGATAAAGGAAATGAAACTATCAAACTTGGAGATATATTATGAATTTGAGTAAATTATTACTATTTGAAAACAAATAAAACTTTATTAGAAAAAGATTTGATAGAATTTGATGTAATGAATTTGCATAACAATAAAATATGTAAAAGCCATGTAGAGTATGTTACAAAAGCGAAGGAAGCAGCAACAAAATATAAAGACATATGAATAGAATACAAAGATAAAATAGAAGACAACAAAAAATTAGTAAAATTAAATGAATGAATAAATAAGTTTTACATTGACACTAAAGATTTTGTAGCATGTTTGAATAACAATAACCTAAAGGCAAAGTTTGAGGAGTTTAAATCAAATAAACCTGATATTTCATCATTGAAAAACATTTTATCATCTGTTAAATCAAAAAATGTAACTATTGATGAATTAAAAAAAGATATAAATCAGTTAGAAAAATTGACAAATGAATTTTTTGGATATGATTGAACTAATTTATGAGCACAAGACAATAAACTACTAAATTCTCTTTGAGTGGAAATAAATGACTGAGAAATGTGAGAGTTAATAAAACAATGATCTACTCTTCCTGTAAATGTAATCAAAGAGTATTGGACAAAATTTCCAAATCAAAAAGTAATGCAATTTGATATATTTCAATGAGAAGACAAGATCGCTAGAAACAATACAAAAATATGAAAGTTAACTATTACGTGATTGAAACCTTTACCAGAAATATGAAAAAGAGTAAAACTAGATTTACAAATTGACAAAA
>JAZHDC010000091.1:0-21620 GCA_036541305.1 Candidatus Absconditabacteria bacterium | reverse complement strand
GTCAACGCCCCGCAACGGGTGGTTTATTTTAATGAAGTGCTAGGCTCAGTCCCTAGTGCCGTCGATGTGATGTACAACGATTTTAGAGGACGATTGGAAGCGAGCAAGGAGTTTACATGTAAAGACTTTATCCCTGCTATTTCGATACATTCACCCTACTCTACCCATCCGATTTTGGCAAAGAAAGCTCTCAAATTAGCCGAAGAGGCATGATATCTAAATATTTTGTCTAAAATTATCTGAACAAACAATAAATTAAATAATGCTATTGCAACTATAAAAGCATTAACTAATTATAAAGAACTAATTAAGTTGGCTAAGAAAAAATCATCTGAAGATGAATCTTCTAAATCATCAAGTTCTATAGAAATACCAGACGAAAACGAAGACAGTTCAAAGAAAGAAACTATAATACCAAATGTTCCTAAAAAGACAACAAAGAAGACAACTACAAAAAGAACTACAAAGTCAACTAAGACTACAAAGTCGACAAAAACAACTAAGAAAACTTCAAAATAATAATATATTTAAATTATTAAATTACAACAATGTTGTTACACGAATTATGAAAATCTAATTGAAAGACAAAAAAATCAAAAAGAAGATGAAGATGAGATTCTTCTTGAAGATGAAACTATAGTACTAGAGGTCAAAAGTGACAAGGTCAAAGATCAGGATGAAATACTCGTCCATGATTTGAATGAGGACAAACACCGCTTAATATAAGACTTCCTAAGTTAAAAGGTTTCAAAAGACCAGCGAAACTTGTTACATCATATACAGTTGTTAATCTTTCAAGACTAGAAAAGCACGAATTGTTTGTAAACTGAGGTGTTGTTAATAAAGAATTACTATTCCAAACAAGACTTTTGAATAAGTTAGATTGAAATGTTAAGGTTTTGTGAAATTGAGATTTCTCAAAAAAATTAGAATTTGTATGAATCGATAAGTTTTCAAAAAAAGCAATAGAAAAGATCCAAGCAGCTTGAGGTAGCATTACAAATTAATTTTATTTTCTTTTAAATTAATATGGAGGCGTTTTTGAAATATGTAAAAGATATAAGTAAAAGTAAATCATTGAAAAAGAAAATAATGATAACATTAATGTTGTTATTGTTATATAGATTGTTAGTCATTCTTCCAGTGCCTTTTGTTAATATCTCTTCTTTAATGGAACTTTTGAATTCTGCAAAGGATTCATGATGAATTGAATACCTGACAATGTTAATGTGATGAACTTTAGAAAGATTTTCAATTATTGCTGTATGATTAGTTCCATTTATTAATGCTTCTATTATTATGCAACTTTTAACTGCTGTACTACCACAGTTGGAAGAATTACAAGAGCAATGAGAATCATGAAATATGAAAATTCAACAATACACAAGATGGTTAACAGTGCCATTTGCATTACTTCAATCAGTATGAATGGTTTATTTAATAAATAGTTTATACCAATCAGCAAGTTGACCACTAATTGACATAGCTTCTTCAAAACTAATACTTTTATGAGCAGCTTTCGTACTAACAGTAGGAACTGTAATACTTATGTATATATGAGAGTTAATTACAGAAAAATGAATATCTAATTGAATATCTTTGATTATATTTTCTTCAATAGTTTCTTGAATTACTTCTAAGTTATTTACGGGTTTTACCTGATCAAATAGCTTATTAGCATTACTTGTATTTATGACAGTAGTTGTATTGTTTTTGGTTATCCTATCAGTCTTACTTATAAGAACAAGAAAAGAAATTCCTATTGTTTACTCAAGACAGTGAAAAATTGAAGAAACTGCTACATTGCCAATACCTTTGAATCCTGTATGAATGATTCCGATAATCTTTGCAATGGCATTTACTTCATTTCCTTATTTATTATCACAAGTAATAAATAAAATGCAAGTACAACCATGGTTAGCTTCTGTATGAACATATGTTGAAACAAATTTTAATATTTACAGTAGTCAGCCTTCAATGATTACAGTATTCGTTTACTTTTTATTTATTGTAATGTTTACTTTTTTCTATACACTTATAGTGTTTAATCCAGAGAAAATCGCAGACAATATTCAAAAGAGATGATGATTTGTACCTTGAATAAGACCTTGAGAAGAAACAGCTAAATATTTGAATAAAATACTAATGCATTTATGTTTATGGTGATGAATGTGACTATGATTTATATGAATTTATAGTTATATATTATCTTATTTACCATTTATGCAAACCATAGCAAGTACTTTATGATCAATACCAGTATTAGTATCTTGATCTTGAGTTATTATCGTTGTTTGAGTTGTACAAGATTTGATTCAAAAAATTGACGCTGAGTTACTTATGGAAAGATATGAAAGAGTATAGAGTTATTAAATATTTTTAAAACAGCTTCGGCTGTTTTTTTTATTGATTTTTTAATTTAAACAATTATAAATATATTTTAGTAATCAAATTTATTATGATTAATTTTTATCAGTCAGATGTTTGGAGATATATAAACGCATCAATTTTTCAAAAGCCAATTTTTGAGATTAATATGTTTTGAGAATCATATTTTTGAACAGTTAAAAGCAAGAAAAAGTTTTGATTTAATTTTCAGTGGTTTCAGATAATGTGAATAAAAGCATGATTTCCAAATCAAACTTCCTTTGAATTGTTAAAAGAAACAATATACGAAATATCTAGAGATTATACAAAAGATTACTGAAATATAATGTTTCAATTTTGATTTATAGATTTGTTGTCTCAATTCCCAGTTTCTAATTTAAAGAATGATGAGTTCGTTTCCTCTATAAGAAAGACTAGAGAGGAAAATGAATCTTTTTTTATTAATTCTATGCACTTACAGCCTTCTTTTAGAGAAAATATGCCATTGTCAACAATTATATTTGATTTGTCCCAATGATACGATTCTTTGTTTGATTCAATGTCAAAATCAGCTCGTGCTCATGTTAATAAGTGAAACTTTAGGAATTTAGTGTTTTCTTTGGCAGATAGGGAACAAGAACGAGATGAATTTTATCAAGTATGGTTTGATACTTCGAGAGAAAAATGATTTAATATTTTTCCACAATCAACATTCAAGTTATTAAGAGATTATCTTATTTCCACTAACAATTGAAATTTGTTTTTAGCAAAATTAGATTGAAAAATAGTTAGTTGAAGTATATGTTTTTTTGTTTGAGAAAGTATAATATATATGTATTGAGCCACTAATAGATGATTCTGAAATGTTTGATGACATCATTTTCTAAAAAGTGAAATATTTAAGCGAGGTATTAATAATTGATTTAGATATGTTGACTTACTTTGAACTTCTCCTACTTGATATCCTGATCATCATTTGTGTTGAGTTTCAAAATTCAAGGAGTCCTTATGAGGGAATAAACTAGAATATTATTGAAATTTTGATTATATTTTAAATAACCACTTATACAAACTTTTCAAGCATTTGAAATCATAATTAGTATTCGATTAGTTTTTTAACAATATCTTCTAGCTCGTCTTCTTCCTCAACTGATATGTTTTCTTTTTTTCAATTAATATCCGTACTCAAAATATTTTTATCATTTACTTCATTTATCTCTTCAACTATTTGTATAGTTGGTTTTTCAAATGTCATGTATCTATACATTGATTCCAAGGCATTTACTCTTTCAACGTTTTTAAATCAGTCGAAAATTTGGTTGCTCTCATAAGGAAATAAATTGTACTTTTTAGATGATTCAGCATAATTTTTGAACCAATTTTGTTGATTTACATCTTTCCAGGTAATATTTGTTTCTTGCTCTTCAAAACCAAAACTTCTACTATATAATGCAATTAATTCAGCTCTAACAATTTTATTTTCTCACAAAGCTCTTCATTTATCTCATTTAACAATTCATTTTTTAAATCATACATACATATATGGGGCATACCATTCATCTCATTTTATGTCTTTAAAGAATAGACCATTTTTATTCATATAATTTATCATTTCATTTTTATATTCTTCAACGTTGTCTCAATACAAAGCTCTTACTATCAAAGTAATAATTTCACTCCTTGATATATCGTTATATGGGTAAAGATTACCATTACTTCATTTTAAAACTCATTTATTAATTAGGTATTCCATTCAGTTAGAGTATTTTTCATTATATCAGTAGTCAATAAATAATGAGTTTTCAAGATTCTTATTTACTACAAATTTTAGATTTCATCATGTATATTGAATTTTTACCTTATAATTTCATCTCCCAGGAGATTTCAATCTAAATCTGAAATTTGACTCAGTATTGTTAGTAAAGGTTCCTAGATTTGTTATGGTTCAATTACTTTTATTAATAAGATCTATTGTGAAAGTTCAATCAAGAATTGTATTTACTTTATTTCAAATTTCATCAATAGGGTATACATAGTATTCTTGATCATATGTTGTGAATATCTTGTTTCCTCATGCTATTTCAATTCAATATATTTCAGACTCATTTGTGTCATATACACTAAAGTAATGAGAATCACTGTTAATTCAATCATTAAATGTTACTTGAGTGTTTCATACTTTATTAGTTGAAAGTATTATATTATAATTATTTTGTCATTCAATTGGAGTTATTTCAAATTTTGAAGGTTTGATAACATTGTTATTAGTTATTACAGTAATTTTACCATTGTTTCAATTTGTTTTTATATCTGCGATTATTTCATCTCAAAGTTGAATTTTTTCATTAATTCATTGAATTTCAACTTCTTCTATTTTGAAGTTAGATAAAATTGTATTGTCAATAGTTGGTTCAATTGTGATTTCTCAAGTTAATAAATCAACTATTTCTTCATTAATATTCTCATCAGTTACTTCATCATTAGTATTATTTTGTGAGTTTATTATGAAACTTATTGGATCTACTGTATGTTGTTTTACTCCTTCAAGATTGTGAAACCATCATTGAAACAATTCGCTAGCAATATTTAATGTTGGAATATCTTCTATTGATCAAATCTTATTTATTTGTAAGTGTAAATGAGGAGCAGTACTATTTCAAGTATTTCATAAGTATCATACTAAATCTCATTTTTTTACTAAATCTCACTCTTTTAGATTTGTAGCAGTACTATTTAAGTGAGCGTAAAATGTTGCATATAATTCTCAGTTTATATTTGTTCAAATTACAATGTAATTACCAAATCAATCACACTTTCAATCAATGCATGGATTGTTTATAGACATTACAATACCATTTCAGATAGAATATATTGGTGTATTTATTGACGATACAAAATCAATTCAAGCGTGAGTTCATGAATTTGGTACCCACCAGTTACAATTGTTTGAATCACAAGAGTAACTTGCAGTCCAAGTAGTAGTTATAAGTCTTTTGTATAAAACGAGCTTTTCTCTTTCTATTGGATCTGAAATATTTCCCCACACATTATATGGTGATACATATCTATATTTCTCAATATAATCGTTTATATCCATTGGAAAAGGAGTTTTATATCAGTTGTCCAAATCATTCCAATTAGTAAACTGTATTGTTTTGTATTCATTTACCAATCACCAGTTTGTTATTTCTTTTAGAGGTCGGTCTAGAGTTTCTTCTTTAATTTCGTTCATATTATTTATAATAATTTCTTTATCAATAATTTTATTCAGAAGGTCTCAGAAGAATTCTTGAGTTCTATTAGTTTGAAGAAAAATTAGTCAAAAGCTAATTAATACAGTTAATGTAAATGTTTTCAAATATAGTTTAGATTTGTTTTCTTTTTCATTTATATTAATTGACTTTGAGCCTTTTCTCATAAGATTAGTCTTCCTTGGATTGTTTATAGATTTTGTTTTGATGTTTTTCATAGTTTTTTATTTATGAATTAATATTTATTAATTATATTCAATTGCATCAATTTGTCAAAATTATATTAACTTTTTCGAAACTTTACTTGCAAAAATTTAAGAAATATATAAAATTAGTAAATTATTTGTTTACTTATATAATAAATAATGAATAAATTAGAATGAATAAAAATAAAAATTAGCAGTTTATATATATTTTCACAAGTAGATAGAACTGAGTTAATAAGTATTGTAGAAAAATATAATGATAATCAATTAAGTCTATTAGACTTAAAACTAGATATTATTTTGAAAAAATTGTGAACATTGACTTTAAAGTTAATAGAGAAAGAAAAAATAGAAAATAATATAATAAATAAAAATATATTTATGAATATGGATATATAAATGCAAAGTACACAAGTTTGATATGATAAATTTATTGTGAATTTGAAAGATAAGCTTAGAATAAAAGTTTTAAGTATTTATTTGCTTGAAGAAGAAGAAAAAAATGATATAATTAATTTGATTAATCAGAATAATGATATAGAAAAGTTGTATGAAGTAGATTCAAAGTTAAATCAGATTTTGGACCAAGTATGAGAAATAACAATAGCTTTATTAGAGAATACAAACAAATCAGTTTTAGCAGATTTTAGATATTTTATACAAAAAGAAATAATAGAAAAAATAAGAGTACAGGAAGCATTAGAACAGTTAGACTTAGATGAATTAGAGAAAAGTTTTGATTTGATTATTGATAGTGTATTTATAAATTAAATAAAAATAATGAATCTAAATTTAGAAAAAAATGAAAAAATTAATAAACCTGATTCAGAGGATCAGATACAATTAGCTCGCAAAGAAGTATCAAATAGACTAAAAGATGACCCAGAGTTAGCAGCAAAATTATGAAGATGACTTAAAAACCAGTTTGATAGTCAAATGGAAAATTGAACTAATGAAGAACGCAAGTTTTTTGAAGATAAACTAGCTTGAATTTCAAGTATGTTAGAAGAGTTGAAGAAAAGTATTTCACCTGATTCCCAAGCATAATCAAAAATTGTATAATTTTGTCTTGAATTTTTCAATTTTTTTCTTATAGACTATGTGTATAATAAGTGAACAAATGTTTATTAATTAATTGAAAAAATATGTGAACTAAAAACCAAGTACTAGAAGATGCATTGAAGCACATTGAAAAAGAATTTTGAAAATGATCTATTATGAGATTATGAGAGAATTCAAATTTATGACAAGTTAATACATTTCATAGTTGATCTTATGTTTTGGATCTTATATTATGATGAGGTTATCCAGAATGAAGAATTATAGAAATTTATTGACCAGAGTCATCTTGAAAGACAACATTGGCTTTACACGCAATTGCTGAGGTTCAAAAAATGGGAGAGATAGCGGCATTTATTGATGCAGAACATGCTTTAGACCCAGAGTATGCAAAAAATCTTTGAGTAGATACTGAAAATCTACTTTTATCACAACCAGATTATTGAGAGCAAGCATTGCAAATAGCCGAGGAATTGGCTAAGACAGGTGCTGTAAAATTGATTGTTATAGATTCAGTGGCTGCCATGGTTCCAAGAGCTGAGGTTGAGTGAGATATGTGAGATTCTCATATGTGATTGCAAGCAAGAATGATGTCTCAATGATTGAGAAAGCTAACTTCTATCTTAGCAAAAACAGCAACTACTGTAATATTCATAAATCAAATTAGAATGAAAATATGAATAATGTTTGGTAATCCAGAAACAACTACATGATGAAATGCCCTAAAATTCTTTGCTTCTCAAAGATTGGAAATTAGAAGATGAGAAAAAATTGAAGAGAGTAAAGAACAAATTTGATACAAAGGTAAGGTAAAAATAGTTAAAAATAAGATTGCTCCTCCTTTCAAAGCTTGAGAGTTGGTAATAAAATTCAATCAATGAATATGTTCAGATATAGATCTTGTTGAGGCATGAGTAATATTGTGATCAATTACTAGAGCTTGAGCTTTCTATACAGTTTGAGATAATAAAGTACAATGAAAAGATAATTTGGTAAAATTCTTATCAGAGGACGAACCTAAGAGAAAAGAACTTGAAAATTTAGTAATAAATACTATAAAACAAATTAGAACTGGTAAAAAGCCAATCCCTACTTGAGTTGACATAGATGATGAAGAAGTAGTTCAAGATTAAAATATTATAACATTTTTTATAAATACATAAATCAGTAGTCAATGCTACTGATTTTTTTATATGATATTGAATTTATATTTTAAATATCTATTATTAATTATTTAAATAATAAAATAATTCAATGGCAACAAAATTTAAAAAACTCTTAAAATCGTTTACACTTATTGAGCTAATCATTGTAATTGCGATTATCGCAGTGCTTGGTGCGACTGCATTTTTGCTACTAACTCAATGGATGAGTAAAGGTAGAGATGCACAAAGAATATCAGATCTTAATGTAATTCAAAATGCATTGAATATACAGATTACCCAATCAGATAGTTTACCAATACCTGATGGTTATAATACAGTTACATATACTGGAGAAATAATATTATATCAATGAAAATTTTGAAGTGGAGTAGTAAGTAAGATTACTAGTTTAGTTAAACTACCTATAGATAAAGTTAATTGAGAGTATGATTATAGTTTGTTGTCAGATAGACTAACATACAAAGTTCAAGCAATAATGGAAAATACTAATTACAAGACAACATATATGCAAAGAGTATTTGCAGATATTTTGTCTTACAGATATGTATGAAAAGATTTGAGATGAGTAATTGTATGAAATGATTTTTTATATCTACCAAATTTGTTCCTAACAGGTTATGTAAATTGACAGTATGATTTGTGAAGTGGAATGAATGTTTTTTTGTGAAACAAAGTATGAGATTATGTACCTTGATGAATAGTAGATAAAGATAATAAAGATGGAATAATAGCAATGATGACTGGATTGTGACTAAGTATAAATGAAGCAACAAGTATATATAGTAAAGCTACTTGAGTAAGTATAAAGACTTCTTGAGCTACACAACCAGAGGATACAAGTTGGTGTTATTATTCTAGCAATGAATTATCTAATGCCCATACAGATTGGAATAATACAGAACTAAAATACGATACAGTAAATAAAAAATGTTATGTATTTGGTGATGAAGATGCTAATTCAAAAGCAGCATGTGATGAATGGGTTTCTGATAATGTAACAACAGGATGAAATTTTGTATGGGTGCCTGCAAGATGGTTTATTACTGATTGAGTATGAACTAATATGAAAGACCCATTTTATCAAAGGGAAGTGATATATAACTCAAAAGATTATATATGCAGATGATTTGCTATTGCTAAGTATGAAATGAGTTATAATGATACTTCTCCAAAAAATTCTTCAGATACTTATCGGTCTACAAGAGCGTATGATCCGATTAAAACATCTTTAAGTATGGCTGATAGATTATCAATTGTAGATATAAATCAATCAAATGCTATTGCTGATTGCAAAAAAATATGATCAAATTATCATTTAATTACAAATAATGAATGGATGACGATTTCTAGGAACATAGAAATGCAGTCTTCAAATTGGAGTGTTTGAATTATATGAAATTGATATATTGATAATTGATTAGACAATAGACTTTCAAGAACAAATTGAAAATGATCCATATGATGTTATGATGATGATGATTCTTATGCGGATCAGACTTGATGATGATCTTGTGTAACTCAAAGACAATTAATTTTATCAAGTCAGGCTACTATTCGAGATTTAGCTTGAAATGTCCGGGAGCATGTAAATAAAGCAAATACAATTGATTGAACTAATCATGATTCTAGTTCTACAAGATTATCAAATATTTGTCAATCTGTATGATGGTTCAGTTTTAATAATAATGATTGAGAAGTGGCTTGTATATTTCAAAATGATTATAATAACAATGTTATATGACCAATGAATTCTAATATAAATTCTATTCATTGAATTTGAAGAATAAGGTCTAATATAGGTATAAATAATATTTTTCTTCGTGGTTGATCTGCTTATGATTGAACTTATGCTGGGTTATATTCTATTGATCTAAATCGAAATACTTCAAATTCAAATTGACATGTTGGTTTTCGTTGTGCCAGATAGTTAGATATTTGATCTTATAGTACCCTAAACATTAATTTATTTTAACTTTATATACATAGCATCTCCAAAGCTGAAAAATCTATAGTTATTATTAATTGCATATTCATAAATTTGTTTTGTTTCATTGAATCATACAAATGCTGATACTAGCATAAGCAAACTACTTTTTGGTAAGTGGAAGTTTGTAATAAGTTCGTCAGTAATATAGAATTTTCTTCATGGATAAATAAATAATTTTGTTTCAAATTTAATTATATTATTTTCAATAATTATATTGTGAATAAATTCTTTTGCTTGTTCTATTGTTATTTCTTTTGTAAGATTATCTCGATATTCATTTTTTCATATTTTATTAATTTTCCGTAAATATGGAAGAGATTCCAAACTTCTAGTAATAGTTGTTCAGATACTTAGAATTTTTTTATTGCTTTTTTTTATGCTTTCAATTTTTTGGAAAATGTTTAAGTCAAATTCTACTTGTTCTTTGTGAATGTCGTAGTCTTTTATTTTCTCAACATCAACTTTTTTGAAAGTTCAAAGTCAAATGTGCAATGTTCAATATTCAATTATTATTCATTTTTCCTCAATGTTATTAATAAGTTCTTTTGTAAAATGCAGAGAGGCAGTAGGTGATGCAGTAGATCAACTTTTGGCAGCAAAAATTGTTTGGTATGGATGTTCTTTGTCTTTAGAATATTTGATATATGGCGGTAAAGGCATTTGTCATATTCTATCAAGTAACTCTTCAATATCTGGACAATTTGTTTCAAATATTCTTCATTCAAGTGTTATTTCTAATACTTTTAGCTCGTATCATCATAATACCAGTACATGTCATACTTGGAATTTTTTTCAAGGATATACAAGTGCTTCAAATTTGTTCGTATCAATCATTTTAAGGAAAAATAACTCTCACTTATCAATTTTTTTCTCTCTTGAAGATTTATCAGAATAAACTTTTACATTTATAAGAGGAATTCTTGATTTTATTACTTTTGTATTGTTCAAAAACATAACAGTGTTTTTGTCAATAATATTTTCAATCTCTTTAAATTGTAAGTCTTTTATTCAATTATCATCTACTATCAATAATTTACACTCATCAGCTTTGTCACATGGATGCTGAGCAATTAATTCTTGAGGTAGAGTATAGTCATAATCATTAATATTGAACATTTTATATTATTATCAAATGAAAGCATAATAGCTCTTACAAAACCAAGAAAAAATTCAAACGTGTATAAGGCATTTTCTTAGTAGGTGGCCTAATAAAAAGTTTTTAATATGATTCTATAGCTTTTATCCTGTCTTCTATTGAAGGATGAGTAGAAAGCATATTTTTGAAAAAATTTGTAAATGAGTTTTGTCACTTTTCAAATGGACTTTCGATGCACATTGCAGCAACAGTTTCTTTTTTTATGGATTCTATGAATGGATCTCCTGAGATTTTTCTCAATGCACCTATTAATGCTTGTGGATTTTTCGTAAGCTCAACACTTCATGCATCAGCAAGGTATTCTCTTCTTCTAGATAATGCTAATCTGATCAATGGATATGCAATATATCAAAGAATAAAAAGACCAACTCATATAAGTATAGCAGCTAGTTTTAATTTTCAACTGTCCTTATCATCATTTCATTTGAAGTTAAATGAATATCTCAATATTATCTCTCCTACAGTGGCAACTATTCATACAAAAACAACTATTATTATCATCAAAAGAGAATCTTTGTTTAGTATGTGAGTAAGTTCATGTCAAACAACTGCTTCTACTTCTTCCTTATTAAGGTCTGTTATTATTCATTTAGATAATACAATTCGTGCATTTTCAGGTTTCCGTCACAAGGCAAATGCATTGTAGCTTTCGTCATCTAACACTCAGATTTTCACTGTAGGAATACCATTTTGAATACACAGATTCTCCACTATATTATATATTTCCATGTTATCTTTTCTAGAAATTGGAATTGCTCAACTAAATGAAAAAATAATGCTTTCGTAATTCAAAAAAGATATAACTCACCATCATATTATAATTGGTCATAGTATGTACATTATATTAAGAGAGTCGTTTATTGCTAAATTAAAACTTCAGTTTAAAAAATAGTTAATTCAGATAATCAAAACAAATATCAATAATGGAAATGATGTTAATAAGAAAATACTACCTAATCTATTTTCCCAAATTCAAGTTTGAAGTCATTTGAAATTACTCATTTTGTATTCAAATAAATAAAAAAAATATTATAATAATTTTTTTTCAAAAGTTAAGTGATTGTTTATTATTTTTTAAGTTGTTCTTGATAAATTTTTAAGTTTGTTTATATACAATGAATCTTCAACCTTTTAAAAAGGAGAAAGTCGCTATGATTGGATTGAGAAATTCCTCAGACAGGGTGTTCCTTGTTCAAGTTCCAAATGGAGAAATAGTAGAGGTGGTTGGAGGATACGAAAAGGATTCTAAATCTAGAAATTGTACAGTATTTTTTGCAAATCTTGTAAATTATATGAAGATCTCTACCGGACTTGTAGACACAAAACATGTACAAATTTTGGAAGAACAAGAAAATCAGATTTATGAGTTTTTGTTCTTGGATATTGAAGATGATGTAATTGTTTGTAATCTCCAACAAGCAATGAAAATTGACGCAGTAATTGAAAAACCTTTTATATGTGATTTGTATCAAAAACTTTTTCCAAGACAAGATGGTGTTTTGGTGGTTTATAATTATCATGAAGGTAAGGGATTGTACAGCAGTTTTGACTCTGACTATCCTAATAAAATTATTATTACCTATGATCCAAACTCCTATCCGCATTTTGCATCCCATTCAAATTAAACAAAAAAACCCTTGTAGTTATTTGCTACAGGGGTTTCTTTTAGTTTATAGTAAATTTCTTCGCAATAGTACTTAGTACCCAGTACTTTGTACCAAGGTTATTCGAATAATTATTATTTCCTTAAATACTAATTACTAGAACTCAAACTCAAACTACGTTAGTTCAAGTTCAAGTACCCAGTTCAAGCTTGAGGTTCGAATAATTATTGTTATCTCAAATCCTAATCCTAATCGTCATCGTCATCCTAATCCAAAATAGCAATAGCGATTGGAGATTGTGGTAATTGCTTCGCAATAGTACTCAGTACCCAGTACTTAGTACTTACACTTAGTACTTGTTACTATTCTTAGAATTCAACTTGTGGTGCTTTTTCTACAGTTGCTCTATCTTCAACTTCAAATAAACTTCATTTTGTAAATTTGAAGATATTCCCAATGATGTTTGTTGGAAACATTTCAAGATATGTATTGAATTCAGTAGTAGCTGAGTTGAAGAATCTTCTTGCTGCAGCAATTTTGTTTTCAATATCACTTAACTCAACTTGTAATTGCATAAAATTTTGGTTTGCTTTTAGATCTGGATAAGCTTCTGAAACAGCAAACAAACTTTTTAGTGCTCAAGTTAACATGTTGTTTGCTTCTACTTTATCTTCAATATTTCAAGCATTCATAAAACTAGTTCTTGCTTTAGTCACATTTTCAAATGTCGATTTCTCGTGTTCTGCATATCATTTTACTGTATTTACAAGATTACCAACAAGGTCAAATCTTAGTTTTAGTTGTACGTCTATATCTGCAAATGCTTGTTCTCTTCTATTTTTTAGAGTAATAAGTTTATTGTATTCTATTATTGAATAAAATATAGCAAAAATTAAAATTCCAATTAACAAATAAGTCATTTTTTATTGTTTATATTGTAAAAATTAGTTGATGATTTTGTCTATTAATCAATATTTTAATGCTTGTTCAGCACTCATAAAGTTGTCTCTTTCAACATCTTTTTCCACTTTAGCAAGTTTTTGTCAAGAATGTTTTGCTAAAATATTGTTTAGTTTAGTTCTCAACTTTTTGATATGTTCTGCATGAATTATTATGTCTGAAGCTTGTCACTCAATTCCCCCTAAAGGTTGATGTATCATTATTTCACTGTTTGGTAATGAAAATCTTTTCCCCTTTGTTCAAGCAGTAAGTAAAACAGCTCACATAGAAGCAGCCATTCATAAACATATTGTTACTACATCACACTTTACATATTGCATAGTGTCATAAATAGCCATACCTGATGTTACTACTCATCCAGGAGAGTTTATGTACATAATAATATCTTTTTCAGGATCTTTTTTTTCTAAATATAAAAGCTGGGCAATGATATTGTTTGCCATATTTGGTTCAACTTGAGTTCACATAAAAATAACTCTATCTTCCAAAAGTCTTGAGTAAATATCATACGCTCTTTCTCATTGATTTGTCTTTTCTATAATAGTTGGAATTAGCATTTAGTAAATTTATATATATAAAACTAATTAGCGCGCCTTAAATTTATCTATTTATTTTCAAAAATCAACTTGAATTTACAAGAAAAAACGATAAAAGTTACTATATTTTAAATTCTAAAATCAAATATTATGAATAAAAAAAGTTTATTGATTTGAATTTTCGCTTGATTATGCTATTCAGCGTCTAGTGTCTTCGCAAACAACACTGCACTGACTGAGTTAGAATCTTGAATAAAAAACATGCTTTCAAATGACAAGGCAACATTAATGACCCTAGTAGATTCAAAAATGTCAACTACAAATAAATTATATGACAATACATTGAATACTATAGTTAAACAGAAAGAGTATAGAATATTGGTTTGAAATTCTTTGATTAGTTCAATTGATAAAGATATTATAACCAATAAATGAACTGAATTAAAATGATTGATCCTTACTAATTACTCTAATCTTTCATCAGAGTTTTCATTGCTACAAGAAAAATTGTCATTGAAGATAATACCCCAAACAACTTACGAACAATCATTAGCAAGTTTAAAATCTAAGCTTACAGTAGAAGTTGACAATTTGTGAAATAGAATATCAACAGAATTTAACTGAATTGACACTTTCATTACTAATTATTGAAAAGATTATGATTCTATGAAGTCTTCTCAGTCGACTCTTATAAATAAAATAGCTAAAAAGGAAGTTAATCTAGTACATTTATTAGAATTAATATCTCAATATTCAAATAAAGTAGAAAAAATCAATAATCTATTTACAATAAAAAATGATGATATTCATCTATTTCAATCTGAGTTAAAATGATTAATTGTAGATGCTACTCAAGAAAAGTTTTTATGATTAGTTAATCAATATAATACAAAAAACCCTAATCTAGTATATAATAGGTCTACAATAAATCAATATATTCAAACTATAATGGACTCTGTTAATGTCCAAATTGATAATCAATTCGATTCGTTAATATGAAATATATACTCAAAGCAAGATTATGATTACTTCAAGTTAGTAAAAGCTGAACTAAATAATGACTATTATTCAGGAAGTGATATTATTTATTCCAACCTTAATAATGATTCTTTGAGTTTAGATAAGCATTATTCAGATGCAGTAAGTAAAATTTATTCAGCTTTGAGTTGAGTAGACACAAAAATGAGCGCTCTTGATAATGCTTATGATTTATCAGATTTAAAAAATGTCCTTACTATAAGATTCCAAGAGTTTGCTGACAATCAATATGTTGAAAAATATGAGGAAGTTAAAAAATACCTTAATGATCAATCAAGTTTAATAGATCTTCAATTGAAACAAGATGATGAAAAATATAACTCTTTAATAGATACTTCAGAGTCTGTGTTAAATATGCTTTGAAAAACTCCAAAAAAATTAGAGAATTTAACTACATTATATAATAACTTAGAAAAATCTAAAGATTCATTTTTGAAACAAGAGTATAGAGATTCATTGAATAAGCTTCAATGGCAAATTGAATACGAAAGAATATCAGTTCAAATTGCAGTTGAATGATTAATCCAACATATTCGTTCATATCCTTCAATTGATGTGAGATTAGATAAAATATTAACTGCTTTATATGACGATGCAGTTTATAATTGAAGGCACGATATACTAAGAGACAAACTTATTAAGACTATTTGAAAAGTGGACAGTTTTATCATCGATAAATGAATAGAAGGGAAGAGTAAATATGTAGTATTAGAAATAAAAAAAGCAATTATTAAATTTATTTATCTAGATTAGAAATGAAAATATTTTTTTCTAAAAAATTATTTACATTATTAGAAATACTAATAGCAAGTACTATTATTTCTATAATTTTAATAGTAGTAGTTTCTATTTATTCAAATATGATGAAAGTGAAATTCGATGTTGAAGCTAGACAATCGTTGATGCAATGATCATATTTGATGCTTGAGAAATTAAATATTTTGATGAAAGATTATAAAATTGATTATGAAGAGTATTTCAACAGATCATATGCAGGTTGCAACAGTTCTACTTGAGTAAACTTTGTTTGGGATTCCTGAGCAAAATGATATTGTGGAAATTTTACAGCTTACTGAAATTCTAATGATGAGGATTCTTCAAATGAACATTTAATTTATTATTGTAGTTCTTCTGCTAGTACAGGTTCTATTTTGAATGTTGATACTCGAAAACCTTGAATAGTATATCAAAATAATAATTTAGTAAGTGGTTCGTGATGTTTTGAGCAGTCTAAATTGGTTAGAAATTGATATTGAACTTATAAGTATCAGTTTTGGGATATGGGAGATGATATTGATTGAGATTGAGCAATTAAATGAGATGAGGATGATGTAAATTTGTGACTTGGTCCTGATTCTATTCGTGATAATGAGAATGTGCAAGAGCTTTATCTAATTGATAAGTATGAGAAAAAAAGAATTTATATGAGAAGAGCTCTTCTTTGAACCTGAGATTATAATAAAGATTGAAATTCAGATAAGGATTTTGAAAAATATTATAGTTTGCAAATTCTAAAGTTAAGATCTTTTGATTTATGAGCGGATCATGATTCTTTGTGAATTTCTTCATGGCAGTATGATTGACAGATTGATACGTGGGCATGTGATTATAGTGAATGATTTTCATGTAATTGAAAAACTTTATGATGAGCTTATGCTAACTACAATCTTCCACAGAATGAAGATGATTGATGGGTTAATTTATTTTGAAAGGAGTTAACATTAGTAGATTGGAATATGAAGTTATATCCTGTTAAGGATGCTAGTTTGGCATTTAGAGAAAACAACTATCAGTTAAACCCTTATATTAAGATTTATTTTAAAACAAAATTGTACTGAGAGTCGTGGGCATGGAAGGTTAATCCTAATATATTAGACGAATTTGAGATGAATTTACAAACAACATTTAATGTAAAAACTTTTTATTAATAAAATTAATTAATTTTGTGTTGATTTTTTAATAAAAATCTTTATAAAGGGAGACGCATTTAAAAAATGTCGGTATTTAAACCGTTTAAAAAATGCGGGCATGATGTAATTGGTGTAGCATAGCAGACTTCAGCTCTGCTAGCACGGGTTCGAGTCCCGTTGCCCGCTTATTATTGCTAAAAAAGTCTATAATGTTGCAAAAAATTGTTTTGTTTATAATGTTTGCTTCAAGTTGATCTGCATTGATATATTATTCAGCTCATTTGGTTAGAATAGTATGAAAATGGAGATGGGCAGAAATTAACCTATGATGAACAAGACAAGCTTATGTTTTGGTTTGATTTGGTTTAATTCTGATTTGATTTCTTATTTTGTTCTGAGTATTAGACATTACAAAGTGAGTAGCAATTTAGAGTAAAAGTTCATTAATCTACCTGGGTAGGTTGCAGAGTGGTCAAATGCAGTGGACTGTAAATCCGCCCTCTTTCGAGTTCGTAGGTTCAAATCCTACCCTGCCCAATTTGGGGTCTTAGCTCAGTTGGCTAGAGCGCCTGCTTTGCACGCAGGAGGTCAGGGGTTCGACTCCCCTAGACTCCATAATACAAATTCTAGTTTATATCTCAAAAGCAAGAGTGTTTTCTTGCTAAATTGATGTTTATAATCTTTATTCTAAGATCCTTTTGCTTCCGTAGCTCAATGGATAGAGCACCGGCCTTCTAAGCCGTAGGTTCTAGGTTCGAGTCCTAGCGGTAGCAATTTGTAATATAACGTTGATTTGTAAGCTGAGAAATTAGCCCTCGTCGTCTAGCTGGCCCAGGACATTGGCCTCTCACGCCGAAGATCGCGGGTTCAAATCCCGCCGGGGGTGTTTAAAATTTATTTGATTCCAAGATTGTATGTCAAAATTTGATAGAAACGATTATAAAAAGACAGATAGAAGTGTTGTTATTAATTGAGATATCAAATGATTTCAAATTCTATTGTTAGACGAAGAGTGAGAGAAAATTTGAGTATTTAAAAAATTTGATGCGCTTAAAAAATGACAAGAAGAATGAAAAGATGTTATTCAAATTGGATTTAATGAGAAGGAGTGACTTACTATTGCAAAGTTAATGGAAGTTTGAAAGTTCTTGTATCAAAGTAAAAAGGACTTAAACGAGAAGAAAAAGACTCAAAAATCAAAGTGAATGAAGGAGGTTAAGTTTTGATATAATATATGAGATAACGATTTATTACTAAAAATGAAAAAGGCTCGTGAATTCTTAGACGACTGATATTCAGTAAAGTTTATGGTAGTTCTTAGATGAAGAGAGAATATCTACAAAGATAGATCTTACGAGCAAATGAAAAAGATTATTGAGTTATTGAGTGATATAAGTAAGGCTCAACCAATAAAACAGGAAAAAAATTGATATAGTATGATTTTATTTGCTAAACTCAAGTAATGGGTGTGAAATTAAAAACTAACAAGTCTATGGCTAAGAGGATCAAAGTTACAAAAACAGGGAAGTTTATACATGCAAAAGCGTGAGTAAGTCACCTATTGACTAACAAGAACAAGGCTCATAGAAATGACAGAAGTTGAAGAATATTGTCTTCTTCAGAAGATACTAAAATTAAAAATTTAATTGCTTATAAATTAAGATAATGGTTAGAGTAAATAACGGTATAGCTAGACATAAAAGACACAAGAAGTTCATAAAAGAAGCTAAGTGATTCTCACTATGAAGAAAAAATGTCTATAAGCAAGTAAGATTAGCATTAGTTAAGAAATGACAACATGCTTATGAATCTAGAAAACTTAAGAAGAGAGATTATAGAAGATTGTGGATTGAAAGATTATCTGCTGCAATTAGAGTTAAGTGATCTAAATATAGTGTATTTGTTAATACTTTAACAAATAAAAACATTTGAATAAACAGGAAGATGTTATCAAACATTAATATTGTTTTCCCAAAAGTTTTTGATGTAATGTATGAACAAATTACAACTTCTTCTTTTGAAAGAACATTTGTTGAGCAAATGTATACTACAAATACTAAAGAATTAGTTGCTGAAAAAAAGGCAGAAGTAATTGCTGAAGAAAAGAAAAAACCAGTAAAAAAGACAACAAAAAAGAAAGAAGTTAAATAGTTACCAGATTATATTATATAATGCTAGTTTCTGCCGGGGTGGCGAAACTGGTAGACGCACCGGACTTAAAATCCGTTGGGAGCAATCCTGTGAGGGTTCAAGTCCCTCTCCCGGCAAGTTATGTTTTACAAGATTATTTTGCAAGAATATGTGATTCACAATTTATAGAACATGAGATTTGAATACAAACGAAAGAATGATAGCTTTCTACAAAAAGGAGCTTTGGGCTTCTCATATAGTAGATACAGCTAAAAAGCAAAAACACTATTGAACAAAGTGGTATAGAAAGTTTGTAGAATTCAAATTCCCAAGTGCAAGAAGATACCAAAGAATTAGAGCTATAGTATCTAATGCTTACAAAACAACTAAGCAAAAGTACTCTTTGATAGCTCAATTATGAAAAAAGCTTTAATTGTTAATAGTTATAATTAGAATGTATGCAGTTATTGATTTGATGTGACATCAATATATAGTAAAAAAGTGAGATCAAATTGTAGTTGATAGAATGAATATCGAAGGAGATTTTGTATCTGTAAACGCAGTTTTGGCTACTTTTGATGAAGAGTGAAAAGATGTTAAATTGTGATCTCCATTTATTCTTGGTGCAAAAGTTGATTGTAAAGTAATTGAGCACAAGAAATGAGAGAAAGTAGAAGTCTTAAAGTTTAAAAGAAAGACTAGATATGAAAGAAATCATTGATTTAGACCATATCAAACTGTTTTAAATATTGAAAATATAGTCGTTAATGGTTAATGAAAGCACTATAGAAGTAGAATGACAGATTGTGAAGGTAATCTGACATGGATCATATCAGGTAGCAATTGATGAAATTGATTTAGTTGTTATTGCAAAAGTTTCTTGAAAGATGAAGAAGTTTAATATTAAAATAATTGAGTGAGATAGAGTAAAAGTTGAATTAAACGAATACGATCCCACTAAATGACGTATAATTTATAGGTTTAAATAATCCTAAGATGAAAGTTAGAGCATCAGTAAAAAAAATATGCAACAAATGTAAGATAATTAGAAGAAAATGAATAATCTATATAATCTGCGAAAACCCAAAGCATAAACAAAGACAAGGGTAGATATTGGGTACTGCCAATTTAATAATATTTAATTTGTAAGAAAAATTATATGTTCAGGCTTCAGTGACATTTGATTCCAGACAATAAAGTAATCCGAATTTGATTAACTGCTGTTTATGGAATTTGACAAAGTAGATCAAAGACTATATTAGATAAACTTTGAATACCATTAGAAAGAAAAGTTAAAGACGTAAGCGAAGAAGATCAAAAAAGAATAACAGACGCTGTAAAAGAGTTGGAAAATTTCATTAGAGATAATGAATCTCCACTTGTTGAAAATGATTTGAGAAGAGATGTTAATGCTAACATCAAAAATCTTAAAGAAATCAAATGTTACAGATGAATGAGACATAATCTTTGATTGCCAGTTAGGTGACAAAAAACTTGAAAACATGCAAAAACTGCTAAGAAGTTATTGTGAAGAAGTAAAGTAAGACCAGTATTGAAAAAATAAATTGAGTTTTAAATAAATTATAGTTAAACTATGGTTAAGAAGAAATCTATTGCTTCAAAGAAGAAGAAAAATATTAAATTACCAGTTTGAGTAGTTTACGTGAAGACATCATCTAATAACACAATTGTTACACTAACTGATGAGAACTGAAACAAAGTGTCTTGATGAGGTACTTGAAATATGTGATTTAAAGGTACTAAAAAAAGTACTCCTTATGCAGCTGAACTTTTAACTAAAGAAATAGTTAAAGAAGCTAAAGAAAATTATTGATTAAAAGAAATTGGACTTATCGTAAAATGAGTTTGATTATGAAGAGACTGAGCATTCAAAGCAATAAATGATGTAGGTTGAGTTGATATAACATATATCAAGGAGGCTACACCAATTCAGTTTTGATGATGTAAGTGAAAAAGACCTAAAAGAAACTAATATTATAATAATTTATAGTATATTTTATTTATTACAAGTAAATAATGAAGTACACAGGACCTAAGTTTAAGTTGTGTAGAAGAGAATGAATAAACTTATTTTGAGTAAGTAAGTATGATGTTAGAAAAAGAAGAGGAACTCCTTGACAACATTGAGCTAATATGGCTAGATTGTCTGAGTATGGGAAACTTCTTAGAAACAAACAAAGTTTGAAGAGAATGTACTTATTGACTGAAAAGCAATTTAGAAAATTAGTG
>JAZHDC010000090.1:0-4466 GCA_036541305.1 Candidatus Absconditabacteria bacterium | reverse complement strand
ATATAACAAATTGACATGTTTTGTGGAAAACTACTTGATTTTGAGCGATTTTATACTTAATAAAAGATATTTTCCAAGATTCAAGTTTTAAAATTGAATGAGACATTAAATTTTACTTAGAATTATTATTTAGAAAATTAACAGAAGATGAGATTAAAAAATTCTTTTCTAATGAATGAGAATACAGTTGAAGTTGATGATTACAAAGTAAATTGTATAAAGAATTAGCAAAAAAACTTTTTTACAATTCTGGTAAAGATGTTTTAAAAGCTGAAATATTTTTAGATTATGATTTATTAGATGTTTTTAACCTATGAGATGTATATTATAAATATATTGATAAATTAAAAGAAAAATTCCCTGATAGTAATACAATTGAAGCAAAAATAAGAAGATTATTACAAATTTTAAGAGATGAGTGATACATAGAATTTTTATGAAGATGAAATTATAAACTAATCAAAAAGGATTAAAATAACTACTTATAGTCTGTAGATTTATAGTCATCATTTGTATATAATGATGACTAGTTTTTTATATTTATAAAAAATAATGAATATAAGAGTAAAATTTTGACAAAGAGTCAGAGAGCTTAGAAAAAAACTCTGACTTTCTCAAGAAGAATTAGCATTGAAATGCTGACTTCATAGAACATATATTGGAATCATTGAAAGATGAGAAAAAAATGTTTGTTTGGAAAATATTGAAATAATTGCCAATGCTCTAGAAGTAAAAATTAAAGATTTATTTAATTAATTTTCATTTATGGAAAAAGAACTAAAACAACTGATTCATAGTATTTTTACTAACCCAAGTAAATCTATAGATGAAAAATATTTAGAAATTATCAAACATTTCCCAAATTATTTAGATTATGCTGATACAAAAAAAACAATCTATGAAAAAATTGAATGAATTTTTCACGATTGACTTTGAACTTATTTCGAATATTTAGTTTATGATGAATTAAACAATTATTTTGAACTATGATTAAAAGCTGTGGATAAAAATAGAGTTTTAGATAAATTAAACTTATGAAAATCTCTTTACAATAAGTTTTTTGTAAAAAATGAATACAAGATAAACTTTGATAAAGAAATTGAAAACATTAAAAAATGAGCAAAAGAATCTATTAATTTCATTAATCAATATACATTGAACAATAAAATAAAAAATATTACCCTATCGAGTCAAGATTTTAGAGTTTGAAACTCAAGAGATTTGTATATTGATTTAGATAATTGAAAGCAATTAAATTTCAGTTTAAAGACCGATAAATCTTGAAAAGTAGCACTATTTGAATGACAAACTCCAGATATTTTTACAAAAGTATACAAAAGATATTTTTTACTCACTGAAGATGAATATAAAAGTATAAAAATTAAATTGTTTAATACAGAAGATGAAAAGATAATATTTGAAGATTTTCAAAATGTAGCATTATTAACTCAAACTGTAATCTTAGTAAAATTAGGATTAGAAAATGCAAAAATAAACAATTTCAAATATGCTACAATAACTAATCAAGCAGTACTAAATAACTTAATAGAAAAATTGAAATACTATAAATCTTGAGATGATGAATCCATAATATTGCTTGTAAATAGAGAAACCTGAAATATATGAGCAAAAACTATTTTAGATGATATAGATTTACAAAATCTGAATTTAAAAGATTTTAGTCTAACTCCTTGCATTCCAAGATGACATAATTATGCAACTGAACCTTGAATAAAATATAAATGAAAAACATTTGTTTCATTTCAAGTAAAACACAAAAGATGATCTAATTCAAGCGAGAAATTCCAAGATATCACTATTAGATTAAGGACTAAAAAATAATGAAAATATACTTGATTTTCATTAAATAATGTATACTATAAATATCATTTAAGATTAAAAAAGAATAATCAATATGAATTATATATGATCTAAGTTATCTCTTTTACAGTTTATAGAAAGATGAATTCATAAGATAGTAGGCAAAAGGGATTATATTTTTTCTGATTTGTTTGCAGGGACTTGAATTGTATGAAGATATTTCAAGAGTAAATGACATCAAATTATTGCAAATGATATGCAATATTATAGTTATGTACTGAACAGGCATTATATATGAAATCACAAGCCTTTGGAATTCAAAAATTTACTTGGTGAACTTGAACAGCTAAAACACATTGAAATCAGCTTGAGAAAAGATTATGTTTGCGAATACTTGAACAATATCCCAGGGAAAAAGTGATTTATTTACAAGAATTACTCTTTGGCAGGGACAAAAGGGACTGAATTTGAAAGACAATATTTTAGCGATGAAAACGCACTTAAATGCGACTGAATCAGGACAAAAATTGAGAAATGGAAAAAAGAACATAAGATAAATGAAGATGAATATTTCTTTTTGCTTGCTAGTTTGATAGAAGCAACAGACAAAGTAGCAAATACAGCCAGTGTTTATGGAGCTTTTTTGAAGCAGTTGAAAAAATCAGCTTTGAAACCATTGACTATGAAACCCATAGAATTACTTGTGAATGATAATCAACATAGTATTTTCAACGAAGATATCAATCTGTTGATTACCAAAACAGATCACGATGTAGTTTACTTAGATCCTCCATACAACGAAAGACAGTACAGTGCAAATTATCATTTGCTAGAGACCATTGCAAAATACGACAATCCATCTATTAGATGAAAAACTTGATTGAGAGATTACTCTAACCAAAAATCTACTTATTGTCAAAAACAACAAGTTTTAGAATCTTTCAACCATCTAGTACAAAATATCAAGGCAAATTATATATTTTTGAGTTACAATGACGAATGATTAATGAGTTTAGATGAAATCCAACAAATTATGTGATCAAGATGAGATTATTGAGTTTTGACTCAAGAATACAAGAGATTCAAAGCAGACAAAACAGAAAATAGAAATCACAAAAAAGACAAAACCATTGAATATTTACATTATGTGAAGATTAGGAACAATTAGCAGATTGGAGCATTGCTTCGCAATAGCTTTTAGCAAATTGCGATTGGAGATTGTTGTAGATTATTATAGGCGCCACAACAAACCTGTCTGAGCAGTATTTGCAGTGAAAAAATTGAAGTAATTAAGTTTGACTACGACCCGGAGCCCACGAAGTGGGAGGGAGTAGCTTTGCTACAAAACCAAGTTGAAAGCAGGTGTGAGCAGATTGGCGAGTCTTTGTTGTGGGCTGAGCCCCCGCAGTACTGCGGGGAGATGTTTTTTGCCTACTTTTTTGGGCGATGCAAAAAAGTAGGACCTCATGGTAAGGTGTTTATCTTGATACAATATTCAATAAATAATTATAAAATAGAAAAGATAACTTTTAGGACACTCTATTGGAGTGTCCCTACATTTGTATAATTACATTAATTAAATATTTTAGAAAGAATTAATCAAACTTCTTTGTCCACTCTTTGAAACTAAATACCAGTGTTGTCAACAAAATTAGCAACACATAAAAACCAAGCACATAATAAAGCTCAGTAGAATGCAGTCAAGTGAACTGGTAGCTTAACAAATACTTTTCCTGGAAAATGCCATTTATCACTGAAATAGCAGGATTTTGGAATGTAGCAAAAAGCCCATAAACAAGCCCTATTGAAACTGTAAGATAAACCAACTGCTCTACTAGCAAAATTGATAAAATCTTCAGCCTTCAAGCTCCATGCAGCCTTACTACCCTAAAAATATTTTTATTAGAATCTATCAAAAAGTAAACCACATAAACCACAAAGCTGAAAAGCACTCACACTACTATAAAATTTATACCTACAAAAAGGTATTTCACAGCCAATAAATTCTCTCTCACCTTATTTAGCTTGTCATCAGTGGAAACCACGCTATAATCCTCAGAGTACCTGTTTTGCAATGTTTTGATATATTGGAAATCCTTTGCATATCCCACTATTCTATAGAGATTAAACTCCATATTTTTTACATCCTTTGTTACAGCTTGGACTTTGGAATAAGGCAAAGTCAGTCAAATCATAGGCAATATACTATCAAGGACTGTAATTTTTCACTGCTTTTCTATTACAGTATCTCCCTTTCGATTCAAAAAAGTAGACTTACCAAAAAATATTTTTACTTTCACTGACATAAACAATGGTTTTCACATTTTAGGGAAAAAATCCCCATTAGCCACTTGTAGATTATAGAAATCCATCAGGTTTTGAGACAATCAGATAGGCATTTCATACTTATCAATATTTACTCCATTATCTTTGAAAAAATTGTCTGAAATAGCAAAAAGCAGTATATCAGTCTCTATTTGATTACCAAAAAAATCTATCACAATAGAAATTGGAAGTTTTGTAGAATACAAATTGTAATGCTTTTCAATATTTGGGTCTTTAGCCAACTGCTCACTTACTTGATTCAATTGATCATTTGAACTTCCAGTAAAGCTAAAAAGCAAAGGCACATTATTTTTCCCAGT
>JAZHDC010000089.1:0-4472 GCA_036541305.1 Candidatus Absconditabacteria bacterium | reverse complement strand
ATCTCAATGGATGAGTAAAAGTAGAGATTCAAGGAGAATTAGTGATTTGTGACAAATTGAAAAAGCTATTTCAATCAGTTACATAAAAAAAGAAGATACAAAATACCCAAGTCCTGACAATGTGGTAAAGGTAGTAATGTGAGATGGATGAGTTTTGTGGAACCAAGGTGAGTTTTGAGAAACTATGTTAAACTATACAGATACATTGCAAAAAATGCCTAAGGATCCTGATTGATCATCTTATGTGTATAGTGTTAGTGCAGACAATAAATACTATGAGTTGTTAACGCTATTAGAAAATGAAAGAAATTTAGCTAGCATAATTAGTAATACTTATGCATATGGTAAGAATAATTCTTTCGTATTGACTAACTTTGATGGATATTTATTGGTATTTACATGAACATTTCCATCTCAAACAGTTACATTAGTACAAACTCCTACCATTTTAGTCAATCCTGAACTATTAAGTTGAGTAGAGTGAACTTTTGTTCCAGATATGCAAGAAGATATAATTGTTCGTGATGGTTTGATTGCCGCAAAGCCAAATGTATTGACTTGAGATGTATCTACATTTTTTGATTGAGATGATAGTAATAATTGAACTGCTCAAAATGATATTATCTCAACTTTTCCTTGATTAGATAATAGTAAATTTGCACAGATTATAAAAAAATGATGAGCTAGTTGAGTAGTAGATAATTGAGAAGAATTAGAAGAACAGGTTTGATCGTGTGCTGCTCAGGATTTGTTGTTTAACAACTGACCGGATAATCAAGTGACTTTTCATTTTGATGCTTTAGGTAATTGACAAGTATGAACATGAAGAGCAAATATTGTAACTGATCCAAATTGAGATTATTATGATTTCCAACTATGAAGATGTACTGATGGAACATTGACTTTTATAGAAGACACTTGGGATACTGCTTGTGTAAATTCTGCACAACAATTTGATAAGAATCTTTGGAAGTGTGTTTCCCCATGTGGTGGTGATGTTATGCCTCCAAATACATATACTGAAGCAAGCTTAGATTGACACTATTGGGAATTTGATTATGATAAAGAATGGCCAAGTTGTTCATATAGATGTTCTAGTTGATATTATTTTGAAATGTCAGAAGATCCTTGATGTAAACAAAGTAAGTGTCAATGAAATATCCCTGATTTTGCATACATTTATGGAGAACCAGACGAGACTTGGATAAATTTTACTCGGGAGTTTTTCGATGATGAGTGAAATATGCCTGCTGATAGTACATGTAAGTTTAAATGCAAAACTTGATATGATTTTGATTGAACCAGTTGTAATCCACCATCTGAAGTTCCACAATAAATAAATGTGGTATAATTATAATTATATTTTGATTATTCTAATTTGCTAGATTATTAGTTGAAATGTTAAATTAATTTAATATAATTTCATTAGTTTTTTATATTCAATTAATATTAATGGTAAATAAAATTGATAGTTTGAAAAATGGAATTGTCCATTGAGTATGAATATGTCTTGTAGTAACACTCTTTTTGTGAGGAGTTTATCTGGTTAAGTGAGCTTGGCAATCTAGCAATCCAACTGCTTGACTGTGAGAACCAAATAGTCTTTATACAGACTGAAATGATACACTTACCAAAGAAAAATGGAATGCTCTTGTTGAAAAAGTATCCAATACTACATCAAATCCACAGAATTCATATATTTCTGACTGGATAAATGTCACTACAACATCAACTGCTCCTGGAGATTGAGTGTTTGATTGAACTTCTCGGAATGTATATACTATAAATCATAATTTGAATACTACAAATGTAAAAGTAGATGTTTTATTTAAAAAATTAGATTGAACTATTCGACAAGCTGAATGATTTGACTGGCGGTATTATAATTCCAATCGGTATTGAAAGTGATATGTAATGAAGGTGGTTAATTCAAATACGATAAATATTATGGTTTTATCTAATCCATCTTATTATTGCTATTTGTCACACTGAGCTGCACATAGAGAAGCATGACAATATAAAGTAAAAGTTTCAGCTTTTTAGATTAATTTTGAAGCTTATTTAATTAATTAGTTAATTATTTGCAATAATTTAATATATGAATATTATTGTAATTAATTTATTTATATAAAAATTAATTATGGCTTTTGATATAAATGATATAATTTTGGATGATTGATTGCTAATTGATAGTGACTTAAAATCTTCGATTTCAGGTAGTTATAAAGCTGAAATAATTGATATTTTATTAGATGATTGAAAGGAATTAGTAAAAAATGAATCAGATATAGATTCAGAAATATTTCCTAATAATAAAATTTTAGAGTTTCAAAATATTATTGAAGATTTTAATAAAAACATTTTGTTGTTATCATTATCTGATAAGTTTTCGCAAGAAGAAATGGATGATTTTTTGAAAGAAAAATGAATTGAATCTAATTATGTAGATTTATTGTATAATCATATTTATAATACACTGAATACTGCTAATTATTTTAATGAAAATGTTATTGCTTATAGTAAAGGTAATATAAATTTATTTTTTATTTTACTTAGAATTCAATTAATTACTCGATGAAAAGCTGATTTAATTGAATTAATATCAGATAAAATTTTGGAAATCGATTCTTTTTTTGAAAGTTCAGATTTCAAGAATTATTCAAAATTTATGTTATATGGCTATGAAGAACTACTTCAAAATTAAGATCAGATAAATAGATAAATCTATAGTTTTACAATTAATGAAATTATTACTTGAATTTGTTATTTATTATTTTATAATTTATTATTTAATTTATAATTTAATAATAATGGTAAAATTTATTGATTGAGTGAAACAGTGAGCATGATTTTTTTTCTTTGTATGAATATTTGTATTTGGAATTTATTTAGTTAGAGCTTGGAATGGATTACAAGCAACAGATGGAGATGTTTTAACAGCAGAAAAGTGGAACCAATTGGTTAGTAGTAATTCTTCTACTCCTAGATGATTTATTTGAGCTTTTAATTGAACGGTTTGTCCTGGTGGTTGGAATCCAGCTGATGGAATAGATGATCCAGCCGTGTGATGATGAACCAATCCTATAGATGCAAGATGACAATTTCTTAGATGATTGAATAGTTTTGATGGTTGAACAAATATTAGATCAGATTGAAAACAAGATACAGATTGAGTTGGAAGAGCGATTTGATCTTATCAATGAGATGAATTGAAAGGTCATACTCATACTATTTATTATTATGAAACATCAGATTGATCAAGTGATGCTAATTGGTATTTTGATTCAAGTACTTCCAGCCAATGAATCAAATATCAGACCACAAGTAGTTTTTGATGAACTGAAACTCGCTCAAAAAATGTTGGAGTAGTATATTGTATAAAAGAGTAGAAAATAATATATTTTAAAAAATTAATTAATTCCCCATATGAACTATAATATAAGAAATACTGATTCTAAAGATTTTCTTGATACAGTAAATTTAACAAGAGAAACATTTTGGAATTTATATAAATCATGATGTGATGAACATTTAGTATTGCACAATTTGAGAAAAAGTGATGATTACATTCCTGAACTTGATTTTGTAATTGAGTCAGATAATCAAATAATATGAAATATAGTATATAGTAAAGCAAATATTTTAGATGAGAGTAAATGAATAATACCAGTAATTGTGTTATGACCTGTTACTGTTCATCCAGATTACCAGTGAAGCTGATTGTGATCTAAGTTGATTATACATACATTGGAAATCGCTAAAGCACTTTGATATATAGCTGTATTTTTGTATTGAAGTCCACATTATTATCCTCGCTTTGGTTTTGAAAATGCTGAAAAATATTGAGTAACTACACTAGATTGAGCTAATTTTGACCCTTTTATGTGCTGTGAACTGATGCCTAATTCATTAGAATGAATTCATTGAAAATTGATGGAGTCAAAAGTTTTCCTAGTGAATGAACAGGAGTTGCTTGAGTTTGAAAAAGGTTTTCCTTACAAAGAAAAGTGAGAACCAAAGATAAAGATATAATCCATTATTATTACATAAAATATTAGATTTCAACAATTTATTTGAAAACTTTTTCTTATTAAATAAATAGTTGTATTATATTTAAAATTTTTTCTAATTCTTACTTGAAATCCCAATGAATTATTTTATAATTAATTATTTAATTTGTAAAAATAATAATGGTAAAATTTATAGACTGATTGAAGCAATGAGCATGAATTGTTTTTGTATTGAGTATTTTTATCTTTGGAATCTATTTAGTGAAAGGATTGAGTGGACTACAAGCTACAGACTGAGACCCATTGACAGCAGAAAAGTGGAATGAGTTAGTATCCAAAGTGAATTGAGATATAGTTTGTCCAACTTGATTTACAAAACTTGAAAGTCAATGAAGAGTATTTGGATGTATTCAGACAGATAGAAAATGAACTGATATTTTTTACAATGCAATCAAAGATTGT
>JAZHDC010000088.1:0-4570 GCA_036541305.1 Candidatus Absconditabacteria bacterium | reverse complement strand
CTTAAATAATGTAATTTTGATTGAAAAGTGAATGCAACCACGTTTGCTAAATATCAAAGAACTAATATTAGAGTTTGTTGATTTTAGAAGAGAAGTAGTATACAGAAGATCTGCATTTTTACTAAACAAAGCAACTGATAGATTACACATTTTACAATGATTGAGAAAAGCAATTGATATTATTGATGAGGTAATTGCAACTATTAGGAACTCCCAAACAAGACAAGACGCAAAAACAAATCTTATGAATGATTTTGAGTTTTCAGATCCTCAAGCAGAATACATATTGATGTTGAGATTACAAACTCTAGTATGATTAGAAATACAAAAAATCACTGAAGAAATTGAAGAAAAACAAAAATTAATAGAATACTTACAATGAATTATAAATGATCCAAAAAAGCTTGATGAAGTAGTAACTAATGAACTTTTGGAAATAAAAAATACTTATTGAGATGCGAGAAGAACTGATGTTTCAAATGATCCAAATATCTATGCAATGGATTCTAGTATCAAAAATCTAAAAAGACTTGAAGAACTTAGAAAAGAAAATGTAATATTACGGGTATCTAATGATTTTGAAGCAAGAGTTCTATACCAAACTAGAGTAAATTTTGTTCCTGATGAAACTTATGCCTTAAATTACACTCACAATCAAGATAAGCTGATTGTTATTACTGAGAAATGAGAACTTGTAATTGAAAGATTGAAAGATCTTTGATCTCATAATATGAAATGAAAAGCATTTAATTTCAAAGAAGAGTTCAAACTTTGAAGTGAAATAGTATTTGCAAATAGTATTACTGCAGATTTTGACAATTTAGTTATTCTTACTAATCTAAATAACATCAAAAAAATATCAAAAGAAACTATTGAAAAATTCAAAAAATTTCCAACTATAATTATGAACCTTGAAAAAGGAGAAAAAATTATTAGAGTTCTTCAAACATTAAAATGAGACCATATTTGAGTATTAAGTCAAAAATGAATGATGTTGGTTTACAATGAATCTCAAGTTAGAGCTATGGGGAAAACTTCTTGATGAGTTAGAGCTATATGACTTGAAGAATGAGATAAGGTAGCAAATATGTTTGTTTACAGATGAGAAATGTTTGTGTTTGTATACTCAAAATTTGGATGAAAAATGGTTGCTTTTGAAGATTGCAAAATCCAAAAAAGAGCTCAAATGTGATTGGTAATTGCCGACCTAAGCGATGGTGATATCATACACTGATGAGTAGCAGTTGATGATGGTAACTTTATGCTTCAACTTGCTTGAAATAAATTATTAGAACTAAATTGCAACAGTCTTAAGCTAAAAAATAGATATACAAAACTAGACAAACTTACTGACCTTGAAATTATCAAAGTATACACTCCTTGGAAAGACAAAGTTGTTAAACACTCAAAAGACGCTGAAGGAGAACTAGAAATGGAAGCAAGCGCTTTAGTAGAGTTCAAAGAAAAACCAGCAAAATATTCCAAAAAAGTTGAAGAAGAATCTTCCACTAATGAACAATTAGAATGAGAATGAGAATGAGAAAGTGAAAATAATATCTAATCTGTATTTTCTACAAAATTAATTATTTGAGAGACTATTTCACTGTCAAACTTTTGAAATGACATATGTCAATAATTTTCTAATTTTAAAAATCTTTGTAGTTGAATTTTATCAATAAAACTTTCAATACTTTGAGAAGAAACTGTTTTGTCATCAACAGAATAAATAAGGAACATATCATTCTTTCTAATAGATATTATTCTGTAATCAGGTTCAAACAACTTTCAATCACACATTTTTCTCCAATCATCAGAATGGAAATTATAAGCATTTCAAAATCCATTCGTCAAAAAATCTTGTAATTTATACAAATCATTTCAAGGATTCTGTGCATTGAAATCTTTTATACTTATCACAGGAGATACCAAAATAAATTTATAAACATTAGAAAAAATGCTATCCAAAAGTACTGCTCATCCAAAACTAGATCCAACTAAAACAAACTTTTTGCTAGAAAAATCGTATTCAACTTTGTTGTACTGGTCTAGAAGTAAATGGTTTTGTAAATAAGATAATATCAATTTTACATCTGTAGATGGGGAAGATTGCAAAAATTGTCACTTACTCTCTCGGGTTCAACGATAACGAAATGCAATTCAAGAATAACCCTTCTGATAGAAAGAGTACAACAATTCCCTTTTACTTGGATTATTAGTTGGCAATCAATCAAGAAAAATAAAACAAACGTCTGTACTATCACAATGCAAAAACTCCAAATAAACATCATCTATATGTGACCTTAAAGTATACATAGGATTTTTTATAATTAAATAAAAATATATATACACTTTTCATTAGATATATCAAGTTTTAAAATATATATTAAAGGTTTAACCTCCAAACCAGGCCTATACAATATAATTTAGCTTTACTTGTTGGGAAAGAGTAATTATGTTTATAATTTGTGTATTGTTTTGTAAATTTCTCGCATAAATATTGCAGCAGATTGTCAAATATTCAAAGACTCTTTTATTCAATTCATTGGTATGTAGAAAATCTTGTCTACATTATCAAGTGTTTGAGGTAAAACTCAACTTACTTCATTTCAAAAAACTATAGCTACTTTCTTGGAATCCCCTGCTACATGGAAATAATTATTCAATGGAACAGCATCATTTGTAATTTCAGCTGAAAAAATATTATATCATTTAGATTTTAAATAATCTATTGTTTCCTTAGTGTCTCGGAATTGTAAAATTTGAATATTATTCTCTGCTCAAAGTGAACTTTTCTTTACTTTATCATCTTCAAATGGAGAAGGAGTATATCAAGATAATATAACATCAAATCCAAGAGCATCTGCAGTACGAATTACATTACCAACATTAAAAGCACTGCGAATATTTTCAAGTACAATGTAAGTTTTCATCTCATAAAACATAATAAAATAGAAATAATACTTTATATTAGATAAAAATCAACTAAAAAAATAAAGAATTAAATTATATTGAATTACAAAAAAATATTAATAAAATATAAAAGTGTTTTATCTATAATATAAACTGATGGAAGGAATTATGAAGCAAATATTAGACAACTCATCTATTAAGTACTCTAATATTGAAAGAATTACAAACAAATTAAACGAATTTACAACTGAAAATGTATGTATTATAGCAGATTTTGACTGAACTATTACTCAATGAGGAGACAATACTTGGAAGATAGTAAACAACAACAAATGAGTTAACAGAGAAATATTACAAATTACTCAAGATCTAAAAGATTATTATCAACCAATTGAAAATAACACTGAGATTTCAGATGAACAAAAAGAATCAATGATGAGGGAATGGTGGATAAAACAATTAAATATTTATTCACAATTTGAACTGCACAAACAAGTAATTAAAGATGTAATAAGAACAAATGATGAAATAAAAATTCGTGATTGAATAAGTTGGCTGTTTGAAATTTGTAATGAACTTGATATCCCTGTAATAATACTATCTTCATGAATCTCAAACATTATCGATGAATTATTGGAAAAAGAAGAAATCAACTTCCCACAAACATTCATAGTTTCAAATCAACTAACATTCGATGAAGAATGATTTTGTAAACCAATTAACGAAGATTTGATCATACATTTGGAAAATAAAAATTTAGATCAAATTCCTTCTTCAATATTAAATCAAACTTGAAATAGAGACAAAATAATACTATTGTGAGATTCACTAAAAGATCTAAATATGGTACCAAAAGACAAAGATCATGACACATTGAAAATATGATTTCTAAATGATAATAATACACACCTTAGGGAACAATTTATCAAACAATTTGATATTGTAATAGAAAACAATGAAAGTAGTTTGGATACTATATGAAAAATTATAGAAACAATAAAAGAAATTCAAGAATAATTATTAACTATTGATTTTTGATAAATAAGCTAATCAAAGAGCATCAGCTGCATCATCATATTCTGGTAAGTTTTTTAAGTTGAATATTTTTTTTATGTAAGATTGTACTAATACTTTTTCAGCATTTCAATTTCAAGTGATATTCTTTTTCAATTCTATAGGAGAGAACTCATTGACTATAATATTATTTCTTTTCATTAGTATAATCAATGATCATCTAATTCAATATACAAACTCAGCATTTCACTGATTAAATTTTGTAAAGAAGAGCTTTTCTATTCAAGCAGAAATAATTTTATGTTTTTGAAACTGCCGGTGCAGAGGATGGTCCGCTCCACCTGCGATCGGGGCACGAGCAGGTCGATCTGCACCTCGCGGCCGCTGCGCTCGCCCTCGAAGCTGGCGTCGATGCGGAGCATGCCGTTGGCCCGGGTCAGGGTGGTGATGGCGCCGGCGCCCTTCTTCAGCGGCACGGCCACGTGGTGGTCACCGATGCGGCCGACGATCATCCGCCGGAACTCCTCGATGCCTGCGGGTGAGGGCAGGTCGCGGGCAAGCACCGCCGGCACGGTTTCCACCACCGGCAGATCGAGCCCCTGCATATGCGCCAAGAGCGGCACCACGAACTGCTCCATGGCGATGA
>JAZHDC010000087.1:0-4602 GCA_036541305.1 Candidatus Absconditabacteria bacterium | reverse complement strand
ATATAATTATATGATAAATAATATTATATATAATTAAAAAAACAAAAATATCAATAATTTTATTGTATTAAAAAAGCCGAAGCAAATAACTTCGGCATTAAATAATGTTTTCAAACATTTCTTTTCATATAAGATCTTACTTTTTCTGCATAACTCCAATCATTGGGTAAAAGTGTTAAAAGTTGATTACAAACTGATTTAACTTTTCCTTTACATGCCTCTGTGTCAAGTAATCGAAACAATTTACTCAACAAAATCTCTACCCTGTCATTGTCAAATCTAAAATTTGCTTCATTCAAATCTAGAATCAATTGGTTGAAAACAGATTTACTATCATCTACCATTTCAATCCCTCTTTGTAAAGTGAAAAGTTATACTTTGAAAATATCAAAATAAGAAAACATAAATTAATTATTTTACTAATAATTTCAATAGCATTATTCAGAAAAATCATCTTTCAATTCAATTAGAATTTGCATAGCTTGCAAGGGTGTGATATTATTCACATCAATATTTCATATTTTAGAAATAATAGATTCTAACTTTTCCTCAGATATTTGGAGTTTTTTCTCTAATTGAGATATAGTATTGGATTTGTTAACGCTAGAAAAATCAAATAGACTTTCCATCATAGGTTGCTTTATAGTTGAATTATCTTCTACTCTTTTTAGATATTTTCTTGCTTTTTGTAATATTTCATTAGGCAATCAAGCTAATTTTGCTACATCTATTCAATAGCTTTTATTAGCTCATCATTTCACTATTTTTTTCAAAAACACAACATCTTTATCTGTTTCATGTACATCAACACTAAAATTCTCTACTCATAGTATAGTTCATTCAAGTCATATTAACTCATGATAATGAGTAGCAAACAATGTTTTTGCTCCAATTTTTTCTGTAATATATACAACAATTTCTCTTGCAAGTGCCATTCAGTCAAAAGTAGATGTTCCACGACCAAGCTCATCTAATACCACAAAAGATCTTTTAGTTGCATTATGTAAAATATTTGACACTTCTATCATCTCTGTCATGAAAGTAGACTGATTTTTGGCTATTATGTCTCCACTACCTACACGAGCAAAGATCCCATCTAAAAGACAAATATTTGCACTTTCAGCAGGTATCCAAAGTCAACAATGAGCCATCAACAGTATAAGTGCATTTTGTCTCAAAAAAGTAGACTTTCATCACATATTTGGTCATGTGATTATATGTAAAAAACTACTTTCCATCAAAGATAAATCATTTGCAATAAAATGCTCTCACTTTGGCAAAAATTCTTGTATTACAGGATGTCTTCATCATTTGATTTCTATTTTATTATTCTGTATAAGATTAGGTCTTATATAAGACTTTTCAATAGATAATTGTGCAAAACTAGTATATAAATCAAGCCAACCAATATTCTTTGCTAATGCTCAAATTTTTTTACTTAATAGTTCTAATTGTGATACTAAGTTCATCAATATTTGCTTCTCTTGTTTTTGTAGCTTTTCTTTGGATAATAAGATTGTTTTTTCAATATTATCCAAATAACTTGTAGAATACCTCTCTACCGTTTTGAGAGTTTGTCTTCTCATAAAATCAAGCTTTTCATCATCCCTTACTTGTAAAGATTCCAATTGTTCACTATCTTTCTTAGTAACTTCTATGAAAAATCCTTGATTAGTAACAAATTTAATTTTCAGTGAATTAAGTCAAGTAGTATGAATAAGATGATTTTGATAATCTAATAATATTTCATCTGAATTAAATGCTTTTTTTCTTAGTTCATCAATTTCTTTATCAAATCAATCTTTTATATAATTCATATCTTCTTGGAAGTCATCATCTTTTATCGCACTATCTACAAGTTTGTAAAAATCTCAAATAAGATTTAGATCTACTGAATTTTGTCAGATTCTCAACAACTCATCTTTACAAATAGTATTTTTAACTTCAAATATCAAAGAAAAAACTTGCTTTAGTTTTAGCCAAACAAATGGAGAATTCTTTTTGTAAATCAATAAACTGGTAATCCTAGGGATGTCTCAGATTAATTTCATTTTTTCAATTATGCTTTTTCTAATTGATTCATTATTGTAATAATATTCTATATTATCAAAACGAGTATTAAGTTCGACTATATCTTGAATTGGCTCCATCAAAATACTTCTAAACAACCTTCATCACATACTTGAATTAGTTTTATCCAAAACTCAAAGTAATGAATATTTTTTAGATCATTCATAACTAGATTGAAAAATCTCCAAATTCTTGATAGTAATATCGTCTAAACTTACTCTTTTTTCATCTCAATAATAAGTAATTTCATTGATATTTTTCAATGATGTTTTTTGTGTTTCTTTTAGATAATTTAGTAATAATGAAAAACTATACTCTCTTCCATCTGATAAACTTTTACCAAATGATGAAAGAGTTTGCAATTGTAATATATTAGTAAGAAACAAATTAACATCACTCGGAATATTGAAAACAGAAACAAAAGTAGATGAATTGTCTTTCAATAATTTTTCTATTTGAGATTTGCGCGATAAATCTAAATCTAATATAATTTCTGCTAAATCTATTTTTAGTAAAAATTTAATCATACTATCAACGTCATCAAAACTAGTAGTATAATAATCTCACAAACTAAAATCTCACCAACTTAAATGATATTGTGTTATATTGTTTGGAGAAATGTTAGAATAAAGTGCCGCTATAAAATTATATTTTTTGTATTCACTTTCTTCTAAATATGTTCAAGGTGTAACAATATTAGCCACTTCCCTATTTACTATTTTTCAAGGTATTACTTCTCAAGTTTGTTCAGCAATTACTACTTTGTATCAACTTCTAATAAGCTTGGAAATATACTTTTCTGCACTATGATGTGGCACTCAAGCCATAGGTATAGGATTGGGAGAAGTTTTGTGTCTTGCAGTCAAGGCAATATCTAATACTTTACTACATATCTTAGCGTCATCATGGAATACTTCATAAAAATCTCACATACGGAAAAACAAAATAGCATCTTGGTGCAGTTTTTTTATTTCAGTGTATTGAACTTGTGCAGGTGTTAACTTAATTTCATTCATAGCTTATATATTATCTTATAATCTTATTTGAATTTGAATATTTCAAAGGAGTAATATTTCAATTATTAGGAATTTGTTCACTATTTATAATTTTGTACAACAAAGTCAATTCCACTAGATTGATCATCAATGCAGTTCATCAATAACTTATAAATGGAAGAGTCAATCAAGTCAATGGAAGAATTTTAGTAATTCATCATATATTTACAAAAATTTGTACTACTAATAGGGCGATAATACCTACTCAAAATACTCTATTATATTCATCAGCAACTCTTGAAACTCTTTTCATAAAATAATACACTAAGAAAAAATACATTGATAATAATATAGAATTTCCTATAAGTCATACTTCTTCTGAAAATGCTGCAAAAATAAAATCACTTTGCGCCTCAGGAATATATCAAAACTTTTGTAATCATTTTCCATATCATTGTCAAAATACTCATCATCATCATATAGATATTAATCACTGACTTATCTGGTATCAAATACCTCTTCATGTCTCATCTACACTAGAATCCAAAAAATAACTAAATCTATCTCTAATATAACTAAACTGCATTCAAATTGTGACTCACATTATCAATCAGATTGAAGAAAGTAACATTATATACCTAAATCTTCATCACACATACCGATACATAACCATTACAACTGGTCATAATACAAGTAGTGTTCACAGATCTGGAATCAAGAAAAATACGAAAAAGAATATTCAAATTACTACCAAAAATCATATAAATCATTGAATTGATGATAGTATTTTCTTTTTCTTGATAAGCCATCATGCCATAAACATTACAAAGGCAAGTTTGAAAAACTCTGAAGGTTGGATAGTTCACAATCAAGGGAAATACAACCATCATTTGGCTCAATTTAGCATTACTCAAAGTGGAGTAAATACTAATAATTGAAATATCAAAACTATTATAAATAATCGTAACTTATATTTTTGGATGAACTTTAATGGTATTTTATAAACTCAAAATGCAACTATAATTCATATTGCAAGGCTTGTTAGCTGTTTGAAAAAATAAAACAGGTTGTAAGGTTCTGCTATTTTACCAAGATTTACCATTTTCAATGTAAGTTGAAAAGATTCGTAAATACTTACACTAAAAATAGCAAAAACTCAATATAAAATCAAAAGTGCTCATATTATTAGAATTGGCATTATTATAAGATATAGGTGAATAAACTAATAAGATTCAATAAATAATATATAAGGAAATAAATAATATACTCAAGACAAAATATTGAAAAAAGATTGAATTAATAAATTAATTTAATATAATTCAAATTGTTTATAATAAAAAATAAATTCTTTAAAATCTAAATATTAATTAATGGAAGAAACTGTAGATATAGTAGATGAAAATGACGAATTTTTATTTAAAGAATTAGCTAACAACGCACACCATAAAAATTTAATTCACAGAACAGTTAATGGTGTATTAATAAACGACAATAAGGAGATTTTTATTGTAAGAAAATCATTAAAAAATGAAAAATT
>JAZHDC010000086.1:0-4655 GCA_036541305.1 Candidatus Absconditabacteria bacterium | reverse complement strand
TCTTGAATCAAACAACTGGTACTCAAAAATATAAAGATTCAATAATAGTTATTCAAAATGTTTCTGATAAAGAAGCAGTAAGAAAAATCTTACTTTTTTCAAAAATATCACTGTTTACTAGATCTTTGTGTCATATCATTCATAGAAATATTATTTTATTTTCTAATCACTTTTCTTTGATTTCATTTTCTAATTTATTTTTGATAGGTCAATCACCAACTAAAACAAACTTTAGATTTGTTCTTTTTTTGCTTGCTTCAATAAATATTTCCATTGCTTTTTCAATATTTTTTTCTTTGGCAATTCTTCATACATAAAGAACAATATCTCAACTAACTCATTTCAAAAATACTTTTTTATCTGTTTTTTCTTCTAGAGGAAGAGGATTGAATAATATTTTGATTTTATTATTATCAATTCAATCCTTAATAAGTTCATCTTGAGAATCAACAGATGGAGCTAATACTAAATCAGCGTTTTGATAGTATAGGTTATTGTACTTATGTGCGTATTTTTTTATGAATTCAATATTGTCCATTTTGATATTCTTTAGATATCATTCATTAGAAATATTTGTATGATAAGTTCCTATTATAGGTATTTTGAATATTTTTCAAACCATTATTCATTTGAATCAAATTACAAATTGTGTGTGAAAATGAATGATATCTGGATTAAATTTCTTGATTTTGGATATAACTTTGGGTGTAGAAAATGTTGTAAACTTAAAATCAGGATAAAACAATGCAGGAATTCATCTCAAGGGAATAATTTCAACATTTTCAATAGTTAGATTTTTGACACCTTTGAGATGTGGACAATAAACTTGAATTTGATGTCATAGTTTGGTAAGTTCATTTATAAAACAAATAGTACTTACAACTACTCAGTTTATTGTTGGGTAAAATGAATCTGTAAAAATAGCAATTTTCATTATTTATATTAAATCTAAATTATTTTCTTACCTTTTCTGTAACATTAAAGTTTTTGAATGGTTTTCATAGTATCAAAGCTATTTGTGTGTGTATTGCTGGTAGTCAAGTGAAGATAAATAATGTTGGTCAAACAATAATTAAATAAGGAAATAAAAATCAAAATCAATATTTAAATTTGTTTTTGAATCATTTTAATTTTCACCATGGGCAAAAATATATTTGAAGTGATACTGACAATATTAGAACAAGTATTGAAATATTTATAAAAATTGATATTGCTGATCACAAACTTATAAATGAACTAAGTTGAACATCTTTGATTATGGAAAATGTTAATCATAACATCAATATGAAGTGTAACGTTGCCCACATTACCGTTCATTCAAACAATCTAGCAAACTCATAGAAAAATCTTCAGAATAATATTTTATCTTTGTTTTCTAAATATTGACAAAATAAATATGGAACATCTTCTGCTCAATGAGCCCATCTTCTTATTTGGTTATATTGTGATTTAGCTGTAGAGAATAAATTCTTACTTAAATTTGAATCTTGATAAACAGTAGTGTAAATTGGAACACATGAGTAATCTCAATTTAGTCAGAAAAAGCTTCTCCGGTATTGATGTCAATCTTCCACTATAGTTTGTGTTGACCAAAAGTTTACTTTAATAAGTGCTTCTAATGGTTGAGAATGTGTAGAAAAGTTTCTCATTCAAAGTGTTTTTGTAGAGTTAAATAATATCCAAAAGCTATTAAGTAAACTTACAATTTTGCTGAAAAATGGGGCTTCCCAAAAATTATTGAAAAATAATATCATAGGTTGATATGACTTATTTACTCTATTATCTTCTGATAAATATTTTAGTGTAAGAACATTTGCATAGTCTTTGTGAATGTTAGTATCAGCATCTAAAGTAGTAACAAGTACTTCATCTCAATTTACACCAAACTTTTCTAAAATTAACTTGTATTCATTTTTGGCAGCAAATGTAATATTTCATCATTTTCATGGAAACTCTCAGGGTATGTTTTTTGGATGTATACTAAAGTTTATGTATCCAAAATCATCTTTATATTTTAGCATTAACTTTTTAGCAATTTTTTTGAAATTGTCTTCGTCCCTTTCTTCTCACGCTATAGTAATAGCAAATTGTTTGTGGTTGTATATTGCATCTTTCAATGCACACATTGTTGTATCTAATATTTCATAAGATTCTTTGTAGGTAGGGATTATAAACCGATGTACAATGTTTTGTGCTGAAATATCATTTTTAATTTTATCTTTTTCTACTTGTTCTTCTTTTGTAGGTATATAATTCTTATCAAAAAGTATTTTATAATTGTTTCTTTTTTCAGACTTATTTAGATTGAATGCAGACATGAAAACAAACAGTATATATTCAAGTGATCTAATCAACCACCATTGGTAATACAATAGAATAAAAATTGCAATTATAAAAACAAAGTATGGATAGTCTCACTGTCATCAGAACAAAAAAATCATATATCCACTAAAAGTAAATATTATAATTAATATTGCAGTTATTCAAGGAAGTCTCAAAAATATCTGATATAATAATTTATACTTATTTTTTATGTATTCAATTTCCAATTTATTATTAATTTCTTTCATTTCTCTTTTAGAAAACTATTGTAAAATCAGAGAATCAATATGATTTGACTACTGGTATTGACTGTTTTAGTGTTACTTTGTATCTCCCTACTTGTCATATTCAATTTACACTGAAAAAACGATCTGGTATTGATATTTTTCATCAAGAATTATCTTCAAAGTTTATTTTGTATTCTAAGAAAGGATATCTTAAAGAATCTGCAACCTCAACATAGTTTACTAAAGAGAACTTAAGGTGCATGTCAGTAAAATCATTGTTATTGAGAATATATCTTCGACTTTTATCTGTATAGTTTGTTATTGTAGGATTCATATTATGTGAGTATCAATTTTGATTTATTATTTGATTTGTTGGATTGAAGTTGGTAGCGAAGCTTATTGGTGTGTTACTACCTTTTTGATTTATATAACTCTCTCTAATTCAAGAGTCTAAATTTTTATCAAATGTAGAGCTTGCATAATCTACATTTATTGTGGGATAAAAAGTTAGATTATTAGAACCGTGTTTTCCAAATATAGTCCAATTTACAAGATTATCATCTCCAATTCAATCTCAATCTCAGTCTGTAGTTGTATCAAGATCTCTATTGTTGGATGGATTGTATCACTCTTCAATTTTTGGTGGAAGTCTAAATTCTGCACTAATATTTAGTTGTTCTATTTTTTTTGTGTTAGTAATTCAAGTATAATAATCTGCTAAATCGTTCGTAGGATCTATGTATAAAAGCATTTCTTCTGAGACATTGTACTCTAGTTTGTTATAATTTTTACTTCAAGATCATTGTAAATCATAGTCAATATTACCAAATCATTCTTTTGGTATAGTTCATCAAGTATTTAGACTGCTAATAGATCGACTTATTCAGTTCCTGGTATTTGGTGAATACAAAACTCAATATGCTCATGAAAATGTATCACTATTTGGTCAAAACTTCGTGTCACCAAGCCATCCTCATGATCATTCAAATCAGGCTGTATGATGTCTAAGTATAAGATTTGCTCTTTCTATAGAGCTTACTGCTCAGTAATATGCAATATTGTAATCTTTTACATCTTTTAGATTGTTCAAAAATGGTTCAAAAATTGAGTATACATTTGTCATTAAAGCTGCTCATATTGTTAGCAAAACCAATGTGATTATTAAAGCCATTTAAAAAATTTATAAAATAAATTATTTAACATCAATATTTGGAGCAGAGCAGTTGGGGCAAAACTCAAATTCAACAGAATATTTGATTTTGCACTCTTTGCATTCATTTTGTAATTTTTCTCAACAATTAGTACAAAAATTGTAAGTTAGCATATTGTGTTGTCAACAGTCAGGACATTGAATTGATTGAATAGATAGCACTTCTCTCCAAGGTGAAAGTTTATCATACTTGTATCATATTGGTCTGATCAAAAGATATATAAAATATCATAATATTGGAACAATTCAAATAATAATTGAAATTGCTTGTAAAAATCAATTATTAGATCTTGCATTAATATCTTTTGTTATCCACAACACTGTTCGTATCCAAAAAAATGCAATTATTCATACAAATCATATGTATATCAAATCTTGAGAAGTTCAAAAACTGTTTATTATTGAATCCATTTTTTATATTTTAGATTATAAATGTTATACAATTTCTTTTTTTATTATTCTTACATAATTTTCTTTGTTTTTCAACTCTTTTAATACAAAATCTATTTTTGATGGATTAAAGAATTGTAATTCTACTTTAACTTGAGTAAATCATTCATTGTTACTTTTGTCTACATTTATGGTTCATATATTGACATTTAGGTCAGAGAATACAGATAAAAGCTTCAATAATATTCATGGTTTATCTATTAAATCAATTGTTAGTTTTAGTATATATTTTTCAGGGTCATATCACTTCCAATGTGCTTCTAATAGTTTTTTGTAAGATAATACTTTTAGTGCTTTACATCATAATCAATGAATTTTCATTCAATCTTTTCATACTTTACATATTATTTTATCTCATGGCTTTGCTTTACATTCAGGACATATTGAATAATCTAATTTTTTATCTGTATCAATTATTACATAATTTTCTATTTTATTCTTGTCTA
>JAZHDC010000085.1:0-4754 GCA_036541305.1 Candidatus Absconditabacteria bacterium | reverse complement strand
GACATTCACGCTATGGATTTGAACTGGTCAATAATCGAAAAAAGAATTTTCTACAACATTGAACTAGGAAATCTAATAATCAAACAATTTGATGAAAACGAAATTACAGACAAGATAAAGTATGATAATTTTGTAAAAAAATGTAGAATAAACAACCTAAAACCGGATCAAATGTTGAGAGTACAAGACTGAAAAAAAATAATTGATAAAAATAAATATCTGAAACATTTCTTAGAGATAAAAATCACAAAAAATTGACTTACAAGAATTGACGAAATAAATAGAGAAATTAAAGATATGGTTAAAAACAATACTCGATTGTTCAAGAATGTGAAAAAAATTCAAAAAGTTATCGACAACTCCCCTGTTTACGCAAGTATTGCTATTGTTGTAGGATGCTTGTGATTTGTAGGAACCGTGTTGTTTTCGTGACAAGATATAGGAAATGTAAACCCAAATATGCAATCTGCAAACATTCTAGATAAAGACGGAGTTGATGGATTCTACAAAACAAAAGGTGAAAGCGAAGATTTTAATTACTTTAAAGCATATTTTGAAAATAACTTCAAAAATGAATCTAGCAAAATTAAGGATTTGAAATGGAATACTTACTCAAAGAGCCAATGAAATAATATTACTATATTCAAAGTTCAATTGTGAAACAAAGATTTATTCTTCAAACTAGACAAATCAAATAACAACATTTCTATAGAGAGAATTTATGAGTTTTAATTGAGTTTTGTAGCTAAACAAAAAGCAGTATTGATAATTTGAATACTGCTTTTTTTATTGTTTTCTATTGGTAGATTATTTGGAGATTATTCATTCAATTCTACCATACATAAAACTATCTTGATCTGATTTTAGATTTATATTTAGACTAAAGAATTGTTCTTTGTCGATTATATCATCAATTTGAAATACCAAAAAAGACTCTTGTGAAGGAGTAATATTTTTGGTAAAGACTCTCTCATCCTTGAAATAATAAAATCTTTCTTTGATATTTTCCATTATCTCACTACTTATAATACAATCTGGATTGTTTTTCATATACAAGCACAAGGACAAATATACTCATTGAACAATTCATAATTGAATTTGAATCAGAGATACTTTGTTAATAATTTGGTTGGTCAAATCATCTACAGGAAAAACATACTTAATTTTAAACTTATTCTCTGATAATATTTCTACATTTCTAACATAAATATACTCGTTAGAGTACATACTTTGCAAAACTGTATACATTTCGGGAGTAAGAGTAACTATTGCTCAGATTCTGCTATCTAAATTCTGCAATTTTTTCCGAATTTTTTCTGTGTTTTTGTGCATAGAAGTAATTTTTATTTTTAAATTTTTTCTTCTATATTCAAAAACAAATTTTTGTCAAACAGTATAAATTGTTAAAAAGTCATAAAAGCCCATTAATAAAGGAGTTTCAAAATGGATTATTTATCATTTTATCAACATATTATCAACATTATTAATGAAAAATCTTGACATTTATACAATCAATAGGAAAATTAGAATGGTAATTCATCATCTTGAGCAGAATTTGAACTTGAATTTCATGATCATCAGTTTTGATTATTAGGAACAAAAGTGTTCTCAATAACATAGTGAGTGTCTCCATATTGTCATACTTCTCTTTTTTGACAAACATCAATTTTTATATTACCATATTTATCCACAGGTAATTTAGTAAGTTGATCTAAGTTCAATGATAAACTAATAATACTTCATCCATTATCAAACTTTCTTTCTTTAGCAAATCCTTTGATATAGTTTTTTTCTCAAGCCATAATATTTTTTTATACAAAATAAAGTAATATACTTTATTTATAATTATCATTTTTTCAAGTAAAAATCCAAAAAAGAATTTTTTCTTGATTTTATTTGTTTTGTAAAAACAATACTTATCTACTTTTCATAATAATCAATCTTAATTGATGTGAAGCTACTAGTAATATTTCCAAAATTTGAAGACAATCAAACCACAATATCCAAACTTGTTTCAGTAGTTGGAATAAAATTTGTTAAAGCAGCATCAATTTGGGTGTTTGTCATTCATTTTGTTCAGATTTCTGAAGGAAGAACTTCTTCCCAAGTTCAACTTACTTTTGATTTAAGTGTACTTCATCAATCAAAACTTACTAAATACTTTACATTAGTTCATGTAGGTTGTGATTGAGTTACAACAACATTTTTTATTTTACTTATTCATGAAAAATCTAAACGATTTGTTTCTAAATTAGATGCTGTTTTATAATCATAAGTATAATTTGCTATACTTGGCTCATATAACTTAGAATCACGTGTATAATCTGTTGAACTACGAAAAACCCACAAAAACAAATAATCCTTTCATCATACTGTAAAAAATTCACTTTCATTGATTCACACAACGGGGATTGATTGAATTTTTACAAAATTTGAGCCATCATATCTATAAATTGCTGAATTTTGTCAAGATCATCAGTTAAAATTAGAGATAAACATATACTTTTCTCATCATATATCATAAGTTGTTACATCTCTATTTCAATAAGTTGTAATCGACTGAACTTGTTCAAAAACAATTCAATTCCATTTATAAACTATCAACTCTCAATCATAATTTGAAACTGTAAGATAATTTTCTCAATTCATAGTAAAATAATGAATATTAGATCATCATTGAGTTGAAAAAGTCTGAAACTCAATAAAATTAGTTCAATCCCACTTATACAATCTAGATATTCAACCAAAATGGTTAGAAATTCACAAATAATGATCTGATCACATATTAAAGTATTCAACATCATATGCTCAATTTGTAGAAATTGATTGATATTCTACGAATAATCAATCTACTAATTTATATACTTTGGAATCACGAATCTTATTTGCATCACTTCAATAATTAAGGATTACAATGTATGAATTTCATTCCATATCCATTCATATTATTTCTCTTCATCAGATTGTATATAAACTTTGAAACAATTCAAAACTAGTTCAATTCCATTTGTATAATTTAGAGTTTGTGGAACTAGAAAAAACACTTCCATTATAATACATCATATGACCTAAATAATATTCATTTCATAATTTAAACACATTCATATCCAATGGTCAAACAGTTGCAATATTTTGCAAAAGATTAAATCCAGTTCAAGACCATTCATATATTTTGCTATTATGAGTATAATCTGTTCAATTTAGATAACTTGATACTGTCAAATATGTCTTACCATTCATTTCAAAAACATCTCATCAATAAGCTCCTACTGTAGATATAGATTGCAGTTCACTGAATCATCAAGTCAAACCTAAAACAAACTTACCATCAGAAAGCTGGATATCATTCAATATCCATTGATCTGAAGCTGCAAAATTATGAGTTCAAATTACTTGTGAACAAGTTCAATTATTATACTTATAAAAATCTTTACATTTGAATGTACAATCTCATGATACAACATTATGATTCCAACTTTCTCAAACCACTTGGGCTCAATTGATTATTGAGTTAGATGGCAAAGTTCAACTACATTTATTCATTACACAATTTCATTCATAAGGAACATATCAAATATTACATAGTATATTCTCAATTTCTTCTCATATAGTATTAAATTGTCAGTTTTCACACTGGAAATCAAGTGAATAATACTTTGATCAATTCAAAATATCTTGAGAATCACTTGTCATATATGCAATTTCTCAATTTATTGTGGGCAAAATATTATATGTATGTGTATTAATTATTTTGGATTGTGTATTACAATTATTACTTGAAGAATCTACTTGAACTGCAATGTTTCATCATACTGCTTGAGACATTATCTGCACAGCTTTACTTTCATCTATTCACAATTCTAATAACTTTGACTTTACATCTTCTGTTTTTTCTACAGACAGTACAAATCATGACTTAAGTTCTCCAACCTTATTTCCTACAAATACATCTAAATCATTATCATACAAATCATATGTTCAATCTTCATTATATCCACTAATAAACATACTTGGCAAATAAACAAAAGTACCATTTACTACAACTGCTTGTACATCTTTTCATACATATCTATAGACTTCATCGCTGGCCTTTACTTTATCTAAATATGCTAATTGATATTGTTCATTTTCAATAATAGCCTTTACTCTGTAAGTCTTCTTATCATACAACAACGAATATTCATACTCACCATGAATTCTGTCTTTGGGTACTTTATTGAGAGTTCATATTGATTTTACTACTTGGTCACCAAACTTACCTTGGTAAAGTATCTTCGTTCCAGTATATAGCAATTCTTTGGCTTCATCTGGTAGAGGTAGTTCATCATTTTTTGTAATTGCTATATCCAAAGCACTTTTTATTGTAGTTAAATCTGATATTCTTTGTGCATCTCTTCCTTTGCTCATCCACTGAGTTAGCAGTAAAAATGTAGTAGCTCAAAGTACTGCAATAATCGCAATCACAATAATCAGCTCTATCAAAGTAAAACTTTTCAATAATTTTCTAATAGATTTTGCCATCTCTAAATTTTAAAAATAAAGTAATTAAATTATAAAATTAATTATCAAATTATCAAGTAAATATTACAATATATTAATTATTTTTTTAAAAGCGACACTAATTATTATAACTCATATAAATAAAACAATAAATTAATTAGATCTATCTTAATATATTATTTATATGGAAAATTTAAAGAATTTCTTAATTGTCAAGCAAAACCCGACACTATTTAATATAAGTAAGAGAAGTA
>JAZHDC010000084.1:0-4799 GCA_036541305.1 Candidatus Absconditabacteria bacterium | reverse complement strand
GTTGTGATTTTGGTTAGAAAAGTTTAATGAAAAATCATTGGAGAGTAAGTTATCTGGTTACAACAAGGTTGATTGTGATTTAGTAGCTTTTGATGATGTTGACAATATACTATTTTATAATTGAGATAAAACCTTATTTTTCCAAACAATAATGTATGATTCAATATTAGTTTATGGTAATGAAATAATTTACAAAGCCATAAAAAATTATATTTTGGAACTTATAAAAGCAACTCCGATAATAACAATTGAAAGATGGAAACATAGAGTAAGAACTCACAAAAAAATATCATTGAGCGGTATAGGTAGACGAAAAAACCAAGATCTAAAGCATTTTGATGTAAATGAATGAAAAGTGTTTTACGAAAAATCATTGGAAATAGAAACTTGAGTAAAAATATGACCAATGAGATATGTACAATACAAAACTGCTTTACTTATTACAAATGCAATTAGAAAAGAAAAAATATCAATACAAGAGGCTGAAAATCTTCCAAAGTTTATGTGAGATAGAATAGAATTTCTAAGAAATATATCAAGTGGTTTGGAAAATGAAAACGACATAAAAGACTTGATAAACTCATATTATTACTTTGTGAAATTACATCATTTTCTACAAAAAGAATACAAAAAATCACCAATAAACACACTTGAGTATGAGCTAGAATGAGATGAAAAAGCTATTTTCAATGAATACTTAATTTGTCTAAACAAAAAAATGAGCCGGATACAATTGGATAATTAGTACTGAGTACTACTGCGACGGAAATTAATTGTGGAAAGATAAAAAACATAATTAAAAGCAATTACTAAATAATAAAAAGCCCAAAGTAAAGGGCAGATTTGCTGGCCTAAAACCTGAAATAAATGTTTTGTAAAATTTTACTGGTATTTTGAATCAAACTTTGTATAATGACATAATTGAAATCTTAAAGAATAATTATGCAATATTTACAAGTGAAAAATATCAAAAAATCATATACTCAAACTCCGCTATTTGATGGAGTAAGTTTTGCAATTAGCAAAGGACAGAAAATCGCTATTGTAGCCAAAAACTGAGCCTGAAAATCAACATTACTAAAAGCTTTGGTAGGGAAAATAGATCTTGAAGACTGAGAAATACAATACACAAACGGCATTTCCATAGGATTTTTGTCCCAAGATGTAATATACAAAGAACAAGATATTGTCTTAGATATACTGTATTCTAGCGAAAATCCTCAATGTCAGTTATTGAAACAATACCACAAATTAAGCATAGAAAAAGAAATAGATCAAGTTGAATTAAGTAAAATTGTTTCACAAATAGAAGAAAGTAATGCATGGGAATATGAAGCCAAAATAAAAGCAATTATTTCCAATCTAAAAATACAACCTTTTGAATCTCGCTTGTTTGGTAGTTTGTCAGGGGGAGAAGCAAAAAGAGTTGCATTAGCCAAAACATTGATGGAAGATCCTGACTTTTTGATTTTGGATGAACCAACTAATCATCTTGACCTAAAAATGATAGAATGGCTAGAAAACTATTTGAACAAAGCAAATATGACAATTTTGATGGTAACTCATGATAGATATTTTTTGGAAAGAGTTTGTAATTGAATATTTGAACTAGAGTGAGGAGAAATTTATAGATATGACTGAAATTACGACTATTATCTAGAAAAAAAAGAACAAAGAGAAGAACTAGACAAAATATATGCACACAAATTGAAAAGACTTTTGCACAATGAACTTCAACGGATTAGGAAAATGCCAAGAGCAAGAGAAACTAAATCAGTAGATAGAGAAAATAGATTTGCTGTATTAAAACAAGAATTTGAAAACCGCAAAAAATTACTTTATACTCAATGATTGACTTTGCATATTTGAACTTGAGACAGAAGACTTGGTGACAAAGTAATCAAAATAAACAATCTAAACAAAGCTTTTGGTGAAAAAAATATTGTAAAAAACTTTAGCTATGATTTCAAAAATGGTGAAAGAGTATGAATAATATGAGATAATTGAGTATGAAAAACCACTTTTATCAAAATGATTATGGGATTAGAGGAGTATGACGCTGGAGTAGTTAAAATATGAGATACTGTTGTGTTTTGACATTACAATCAAAAAGATATTAGTTTTTGACTAGGAAAAAAGGTAATAGATGTGGTTAGAGACGCTTGAGAGTTTATGATAATGGACAAAGGAGTAAAATACTCTGCAATTCAGCTTCTAGATAACTTTTTATTTATCTGAGGGATGCAACATGTTCAAGCTGACAGTTTGAGTGGTTGAGAGAAAAAAAGATTGAATTTGCTAAGAATATTGATGAGCAATCCAAACTTCTTGGTGCTAGATGAACCTACTAATGATTTGGATCTTATCACTTTGAGAATATTGGAAGATTTTTTGCAAAACTTCAAAGGATGTATTTTGATAGTATCTCATGATAGATTTTTCATGGACAAACTTGTAGATCATTTGTTTATATTTAGATGAAATGGTGAAATACAAGATTACTGGGGAACTTACTCTCAATTCAAAGAGTACGAAGAAGAAAGACTAAAAGAAGAAAAAAAAGAAACAAAACTTCAAAAAGAATATGAGTATAATTCTCAATATGTAAAACCAACTAAACTTTCTTACAAAGAAAATAAAGAACTTGAACAACTTGAAAAAGAAATACAACAACTTGAAACAAGAAAAGGTGAAATAGAAGCCCTTTTTTATGATGTAAATCTTGGTGGTGAAAGTATTCAAGAACTGTCAAAAGAAATGTGAGAGATACAAGCCACATTAGCACAAAAGGAAACTAGATGGATGGAGCTTTGAGAAAGACTATAATAACTTCATCTAACTCCCTTATCACTCTACAGTAAAGCTCTTTGCTATATTTTTTGATTTGTAAATTTCTTTTCACAAATAATCTGCCATAAAATTATAATTGAATATAATAATTTCAAAAATATATATATATAAATATTAATTTTTAAATTAAAAAAAGCACTATTATCGTGCTTTGATTTTTTAAGTAGAATTAGTTGAATTAATAATCACTAATACTTAGGTAGGAATCTAATCATATTAAAATTAAATTTGACTCCATAGTTCATGATTCAAACTCCATTGCCCGAGAAAGTAAAGTTTCAATTATATTATCTTTGTTTGAATTTAGCAAAACTACTACTTTAGAATTTATAATTATAAAATCTGGAGTTTGTAGAGAAAGTCAATTAATATTTTCTTCTTGTTTGAATTGAGATAACTGGGATTTTATACTAGTTGCACTTATATTCAAACACTTTAGATACAAATTGATTTTGTCCAACAAATACTTTCTAGTTGAAGATTTAGAATCAGCTTTTACCAATAAACTTGCTAAATCTTTTAAAGTAGTTTTTATATCATCTGCATTACTTAAATTGGATAATATATCTAAACAAATTTCACTTCAATTGCTATTATCACAATTACTTATAGAGATAAACTCATTAGACTGAAAATTCATTAAATAAGCTTTACTAAAATAAAAAAATTATTATTGATTTTTTTCAACAAGTCAAGGTCATTATTTTTATTTATAAGGGAAAAACGAATATTATTGTATATTTATATTGACATTATCCAATCAATTTTGTGCAAATTCTTGGCGATATTTATCTTCCAAGTTCATTGATTTCTCTATAAATTCAAGCTCTGTAAGTCCTTCAATTTGTTCCTGAGTATAATTTCTTTCTAGTTCTCTTTGTGCTAAACTTTTTACCAACACATCCCAAAATGCAAATTGATCATAATTTGCCATATCTATTCAGATTTTATCCAAATATGATTGAGAAAGAACCTTTTCTCATTGGAAATCTTCAATGTTTTCAGCTGGGAATGAAGCTATTTCAGCAAATTTCAAAAAGTACTTTTCCAAAGATTCTATTTCATTCAAATTAGTTTTGAACTTATCATCTACCATATCTGAAAGCAAACCATATACATAAGAACTTGCTCATATTGCATTCATCAATGCAGCAAATTGTTTTTCATTCAATTCAAATTTCATATTATTTTTCAAAGTTAAAAACTAATCCACCAAATCTAATTCTGACAATAATTTGTCTATGAATTTATTATCTAAGTTGTTACTTAATTCAATAGTCTGCTCTAGTGTAAGGGTTTTACAGATTCAATTCAAATGTTTGTACCAACCTTGTTTATTTTTGTGCAAACAATTTTTCAAACTCTCCCTTTCATTAATATATTTTCTCACCAAACTTTTGTCTCATCCATTTGAAATTCGATAATACAAGTCCATCAAATCTCCAAGTCTTTCCAAAAACTCATGAGTCAGTACCTCATCTATCATTTCACCAAAATAAATTTCAACCATACACTTTTTGATTGTTTTAGCTTGGCTAATGTATCTGCACTCTCTTCAATTTACTGCACCCCGAAGTTTTCATCTTGTGCAATCTATCTCAGCATCTACCAAATCATTTATTATACTAATATTTATTCAATTCTCATTCTTTTCTAACATACAAAATTCTATAGTGGATATAAATAAACGTTCTTTTATAAATATTTGTAAAATTAATTCAATAAATAATGATCTTCAATTAGATTGACATTTTTTCATTATCGAATAAAAAGGATTGATTATTTACAATTATTCTTAAAGATGAATATAACAAAAGATTTATATTTTTCCACAAACACTGACCATATAGATAAAAATAACTGATGCGGAAAGGGAAAATTATCAGCAAATGAACTATTAACCTGACTAGAAATAATAGACCCAACAAAAGAAATAGAAAGTCTGGACA
>JAZHDC010000083.1:0-4825 GCA_036541305.1 Candidatus Absconditabacteria bacterium | reverse complement strand
ATTTTTCTACTATCTCTAGATTTACTCATCCACTGAGAAAGCATTAGAAATGCAGAAGCTCACAGTACTGATATTATTGCTATTACAATAATCAGCTCAATTAGTGTAAATGATTTTAGGAATTTCTGTAGTTTTTTTGACATTTGTTTATTAATATAAGTTAAATTAAATATTATTTTATATAAATCTGAATATCATATTGTCAATTATCATAACCATTTGAACATGTTGATTTGAATGTAAATTTTGATTTATCTACATTAGTCAAATTAGAAAAGTTTAACTTCCAATCAAGTTTTAATCAAGATGCAGAGACATCATGAAGGTTTTTTGCTCGTATCCGATCTCACCAAGTACAATTGCTGTTAGATATCCGTTCTCAATTATTCAAATAATAAGGTATTAATGTTCAAATGAAAGTGTTTATTGAATTAAATTCAGTAAGTCTAGAGCATTGAATTATAGTGGTATACTTTTTTAAATATAAATTTACTTCAGTATAATCAGTAATCAATAAATTATTTATCTTAAAATTGTATGCACTAGAATTACAAGCTCAGTCAGGAAAATTATTTCAAATAATTTTATCTCAATCAGTAAAATTTATAGTAGATGTTGCAATAGATCAATTTAATCTTGTCCATCATCAACCATCATTTGTCATATCACAATATACAGCTACTATATTACCATTATTAAGTTTTATTGTGTAATTTCAACTCAAAAAATTCGTTCAATTCCATGTTCAGTTAGAAAATCATTTGAAATCAATTCAAGTATTTACTAATAAATCATTACAGCTACTTGGATAAACTTGAACTCAATTTTGAAAAAACTCAAATCAATCTATCGCGTTTCATCATCCAATATTTTGTAATTCACATTTATCTCAATTAAAATAATATTCTTCATTGCAAACATAAGAACACGCTCAAGGAATTTCATTGTAAACCCAGTTTATACCATCATTTTGATATCAATTAACAATTGCATTTGCAGGTAAAAGTCAAGTACATGATCAGATTTTACTTACTTGACTTAACAAAATTTGTTCTAATTGTACTAGTTCAGTTTTATTTGAACAACTTACTTGTAATTGTCATTGATTTACTGAATTTGTAGTAATATTTTCACATCAAGCAACATTATTTGTACTTTTCATAGTAATATTTCATTGTTCGTCTATATAAAGTAACTTAACAAATCACTCTGTTCCTTTATTATAAACTGCATTTATATATCATCCTCATATATCTTGTAATTGAAAATTTGTAATTGATTGTGTTTCAATTATTTGATCGTCTATTTTTTGTACTACAGTTCCTTGTATTTTCATACTTACTACCATACTCTCTCAGTTATCTTTTTGCAACTTCAAAAGATATATATCATCCCATACTTGCATCATATCTTGATCGTTGACTATTCAATAATCTTCAGTTTCTATATCTACTTGCTCAATTATCTGTCAATTTTTTCATAGTTTTACTCTTGTTAGATGAAATTTACCGTCTCATCATATATATCATACCAAATATACATCGATTTCCATCTCTATTATCTTTGGCAGTCTACATTCAAATGGCAATTCCATTTCAGTCACTTCGCTGCTTGTTGAACTCATAGTTACTAACTTTGTTTTTCATGCTGTTGTAGCAGTTCACTCACTATATACTCAAACTATTCATCCTCATCACGCTGCTCATCATGCTGTTCATCATCTTCTCTTTATATAACTTCATCCTACTCATCCTCATCAAAAAGACGCAATAGATCATCACGCTGATCCTCAAATTCTTGGTTTTCTATAACTTACTAATCCTCATCCTCATCCACTATAAACTATTTCGTATCATCCTCATGAATTTGTTTGTCTTATTATATTTACCTTTTCAACAACTTGGACAACTCAATTCTCATCTGCTATTTTTATAGGAGCAGATTTTTTAGTATATTGTCTTTTTGTTTTTGAAGTTTGATTATCTTCTAACTCTACTTCTATTATTTGTATTTCTCATCAAGGCAATTTGTACAAAAACAATATATACTTATAACTCAACTTGTATATATCAGGCATATTACATAGTCAATGATCCTGACATACTTGTTCTATCACTTTCTTTATTGAATCTTCATCTATTACTATTTGGTCTTTCAATGCTTGTGATATATTCACTCAAGTATTAGTTCAATTTACTCAGATTATAGGTGCAGTGATCTTACTTGCACATCCATCACTTTCTCCATCTCATACCATATATTTTAAGTTCAGCATTACTCTTCCATTCTTTCACAATCTTTCTTCATTCAAAAATCTATTTGAATTTTTATCAAATAATGTTAGAGGTTTTGGATAGTTTAGTTGTCAACTTTCATCACAAAATCATAGATTTCCATACACTTGTACATATGGCTCATAATCATCTGCATACACTTTTTCTATATTACTAACTCTACTTGGATCTTTTAGAAATGATGCTAACTCAAATCATTTATTATTATCATATTTTGTGTAAGAGTAATATTCATTAGTTATAGAATCTTTTATAGATTTTCACAAACTACTTATTTGTGAGAAAACGTCTTCACCCATATATCACTGTTTTCATATTGCCTTTCAATATTCATTTGTTATAGATACTGGATTGGAAGGCTCAGGATAAGTAGAGTTTTCGCTATAATGTATTACTAATTATTTTTGTAAAATATTTATATCAGAAATTTGTCTTGCATCTTTTGATTTATCAAGCCACTGTGTCAAAACCAAAAATGCAGCCACTCATAGTACTGCTATTATTGCTATTACTATAATCAACTCTATTAGTGTAAAGGATTTGAGGAATTTCTTTATTGTTTTTGCCATTAAAATATTATAATTTAATAAAATTTATTACCATTATATAATTAATTCTTATAAAAGACAGCTAATTGTCAGTGAAATTTAGAATAACATCGAGCTGTTGTACTATTTCTACCAATTCACCCTAATCATGTATTTGAACAAGACCGAGTTCATCATTGACTACAACTATTTTTACTAATAAAGTAATGTCTACATCATGAAGCATTTCAAGTATTATTCCATTCTAATTTATGTGTTCAATCCCATCAAAAGCTAATTACCGAACCAGTATTCAAATTGGCATTAGTATAATTGAATACTGTACTAGAAATCAAGCTTGATCAATATCTTACCAAAAATTTACTATTATCATCGTTTACATTAAATAACTTTTCCCAACTTATTGAGTAGTTACTTGTCAATCAAGGAATTCAAGTATCACTTATTGTAGGAGAAAAGGATCTTCAATTTATATCTACTAAATTTGTTATCAAAGTCCATCATCCTCCATCAGTAGTCATATCACAATATACCTTGAAAGCAGGATTGGAATCTGGTTTTATAAAATAAACTCAGTCTTCAAAGTTTATTCAATTATATGGTTGTGTTTCTCATATTTTATAATTTATAACACTACTATCAACTATCTCTTTACAACTTTTTGGATAAACTTGCTGTCAATAATTCACAAAACTATATCAAGAGGTTTCATCACCAGTCCAATGAGTCTCCAAACATTGTCAATCTAAATTTGCAAAATCCGTATCACAACTTTGCACAACAGGAGTTCATAAAGTAATATTTTCAAAAATTCAATTATTACACTTTCATTGTAAAGTATATTTAAATGTTCAATTATTCTCATTTACAGTCTTATTTACGCTAAATGTTCCACCATGCTCAGTAGTAGGAATGCTGAAATCTATATCAATACTAGTAATTGAACTTTGACTATTTATAGTAGATGTACAACTTAGATACTGCACAGTTACATTTTGGGTGCTTACTTTTTTCAACTCTGCACTTACTATTTCATCTATTTTTTCTGGTTCCAAATCTGGAGTTAACTCTTTCAAATAAACAGTTCCACTATAAATATCTGCAAACTTGGTCTTAAATTCTTCATATTTAGTTGGTTGAGTTAATTCACTAATATCTCAAGAAAACAATTTTTGTACTTGCAACTTATTTTTTTGTACCTTTCACAACTCATAACTATTTTTTTCACTCCAAAAATATTCATTAACTAAAGTATAGCTTGTTCCTGTAAATTCATCCACTATCAAACTGGGTGCTGGAATGATTACATCGTCTGTTCATATTTTAGTAACTATTATTGATTGGTTGTAGTTTCATTGAATTTTGGTAAAGTAGCTTTGTGCGTATACTCTATTCGTATATTTTGAAAAGTTTTCGTTTTCTATTATTGTTCACAGTTGGTATTTGTTGTTCCATACTGCATATCTATACCAAACTTTAGTAGTCGGGTCAGATGGTGTCTTGGTTAACGCTCCACCAATCTGATTTACTGCCTCATCTCCAAAATACCCTAGCTCCCAGACCTTCACCCCTCAAAATGTTATATTTGTCATATTGTCTGGTTTTGGTAACTTATCTTTGCTAGTGAAGCTAACATTGATAGCAGTATCGATTGTTCACAAATCAGCAATCTTTCTCGAATCTCTACTTTTACTCATCCACTGAGAAAGCACAAGAAAAGCAGATGCTCATAGTACTGCTATTATTGCTATTACAATTATTAGTTCAATTAAAGTAAATGATTTTAGGAATTTTTTTATAGATTTTGCCATTAGTGAATATTATAGCAATAAAATAATTTAATTATAATAAATTTTATTACAGTTTCAATGCAATATTTATAAGAATAATAATCTTATACTACCTAATATATGAAATAATTTCGATCTAGATAAAAAACACTATAATTATATGAAAATAATGATACAGTTAGCAATAATAAAT
>JAZHDC010000082.1:0-4862 GCA_036541305.1 Candidatus Absconditabacteria bacterium | reverse complement strand
AGGATTACTTGCAGAACAAACTGGATTTAAATTAGTTCAACTATTGAATCCTGAATAAGCTCATCTATGAGTCGTTCGACCTATTGCCATTGTAGTTCAATCAAAAAAACAAGTACTATGTATAGTGGAAGACCACAGATTTCATCAGATGAAATAATGCATATTATCTCAAAATCCCACTGGTCATCAATCTACTCCTAATAGAAAGTCTCAATAAGTATAACCATCACGATCTACATGATTCCATTCTAATATTCAATTTACTCATCAACTCAAAAATGTCCAAGAAGTTAAATTATTTTTTTTCTCAACAAATGTGGAAGTTGTACTAGATCTATAAATAGAACCTGAATTCCAGTTGAAAAAAACATCCTTGAAGTCTAATGTCTTGAAAATTGTTTCAGACTGTTTGGAATTAAAGGTAAATCCACTATATGTATATGAAACATTTGAATTTAAATTTCAATTCCAAAACTCGCTATTTCTATCAAATGCAAGTCCTGTTGCCAACACCAAAGTCCATCATCCCCAATCAGTTGTCATATCACAATATACTTTGAAAGCCGGATCCGTATCCGGTTTTATCCAATATAATCAATCTACAAATTTACTTCAATTCCAAGGTCAACTAACCTTAAAATCATAAATATCACTAACAATTAAGTCATTACAGCTTTTTGGATATACTTGTACTCAATTTCCAAAAAAACTAAATCAATCATTAGTATTTCACTCTCAATTCACTACAATTTCAATACTTGTTGAAACATTTCAAATTCATTGTTTAATAATATTATTTATCTCAGCTCCTTGTAATCATAAAATTCATAATTCATCCTTTATATTATCAATTTCATTTGCTGGCAAGGCAAATCCACTTTTGTACTCTCACACTTTTTCTCATACAAACACATTGAATCCACTATCATATAGATCATATTCATCATTCACATATCCAGTAATAAACATACTTGGTAAATAAATAAACATATCTTTCACTACTAAAGCTTTTAAGTCTTTTCATATATATCTGTAAAAAGTATTATTAGCTTTTATTTGATTTAAATAACTCATTGTATAAATTTCATTCTCTATTTCAGCCCTTACTCTATATGTCTTTTTATCATACAACAAACTATATTCATACTCTCAATTTAGTCTATCACTTGGGACTTTATTTAGAGTTCATATAGATTTTACTACTTGGTCTCCAAACTTACCTTGATTAAGTATCTTCGTTCACGAATATAGCAAAACACTGTTTTCATCTGGTAGAGGTAGTTCATCATTTTTTGTCAATGCTATATCGAGAGCTGTTTTGATAGTAGATAAATCAGATATTCTTTGAGCATCTCTTCCTTTACTCATCCATTGAGTCAATAGCAAAAATGCAGTTGCTCATAGTACTGCAATAATCGCGATTACTATTATAAGCTCAATTAGTGTAAAGCTTTTCAGGATTTTTTTTAGTTTTTTTGCCATGGTATTATGTTATTATTAAATTATTTATTTTAGTGAAATCTATCTGACACAACGAAAACCAACATGATGATCTGAAGAAGTGCTCGTTCGAAACATAAGGTTTGAATAGATTCATGAAATAGATCAAGCACTAGAACTACCACCACGATAAAAAATTTTATCAATTCCATCAGATTTCCGTAAATATCACATTCATTTATCTAATCATCCTTTATTATTTAAAGGTCAATTATTTATTGCACATGAAGTTGACGGATCTCAATTAATATACCAATAATTTGTTGTTCAACACATATTTCAATTTCAAACATTTACTATCAATGTATGTGGGTTATTTCATCTATCTACATGTTCCCAGACATTTCCTGACATATCTCGAATTTGATTATTATTAGAAATAGTATGAATTCTTCTAGTACAGGAAGAATTTGTAGATGAAACTGCCCGCTGTCAATCTGGTCTTCAAGGACATCAAAAATTTGATTCATCTGAAATTCATCTAAATAGTCATCAGCTTCATTTTATTCAAGTTGTCCAATTATTTCAATTTTGTTCAATATTTCTAGAAGCTGTCATCCATTCAATATTTGTGATTAAATGATAATTTGATCAAACACTTCTACAAGCATTGATAGCTTGTAATTGATTTATAGTAGCAATAGGATAACCTTGCTTACTTACAAATCATCATTTTGTATTAGTATAAACATGATATCAGTAAGTATTCCGTCAATTATTATCTGGGTTATGTGACAAATCTTTGTATGTCATCTCATATTTTGCTATTGCAAATCATCTACATCCATAATCATTTCAATTATAATTCACTTCTCTTTGGTAAAATATATTTTTCATACTCATTCAACCAGTTGTTCAATCATCAACAAACCACCTTGCAGGCACCCAAACAAACTCTCATCACAATGTTGCATTATCAGCTACCCACTTATTACATGCTGCTTTGGCATTATCATCTTCATCTCCAAATACATAACACTTATTATTTGCAGAATCATATTTTAGTTCAGTACTATTCCAATCAGCATGAGCATCCGATAACTCGTTAGAAGAATAATAACACCAGCTAGCATCTTCTGGCAGTGATGGTTCAGTAGTTCAAGATGTACTTGCACTTACTCAAGTAGCTTTACTAAAAATACTTGTTGCTTCGTTTGTACTTAGTCATAATCAAGTCATCATTGCAATTATTCAATCTTGATTATTATTGTATAATACTATTCATCCGGTTACATACTCTCATACTTTGTTTCTCAAGAAATTATTCACTGCATCTCACAACTGTTGTTCTCAGTTTACATAACCTGTAAGGAACATATTTGGTAAATATACAAAATCATCTCACACTATTATTCATTTTACATCTTTTCATACATATCTGTAATACATATCATTTGCAAATACTCTATTCATATATGCAGTTTTATTTTGTTCATTTTCCATTATTGCTTGGACTTTGTATGTAACTCTATCTCATAATAAACTATAATCATACTCTCCATACTGTCTATCCATTGGTACTTTTGTAAGGGTATTCATCTTAGATATTACTCCACTTCCAAACTTTCACTGATATAAAATATTAATTGTTCAAGTCATTAATACATTTTTTTCATCTGGTAATGGTAGTCAATCTTCTTTGGTTATCTGAATACTTAATGCATTTTGTATTACATTTAGATCTGAGATTCTTTGAGCATCTCTTCCTTTACTCATCCATTGAGTCAATAGCAAAAATGCAGTTGCTCATAGTACTGCAATAATCGCGATTACTATTATAAGCTCAATTAGTGTAAAGCTTTTCAGGATTTTTTTTAGTTTTTTTGCCATTGTATCAAACTTAGTTATTAAAATATATTAACAATTATATTAATTATTACCATAAAATCAAATAAAAACAATTAAAAAAAATAACCGTGCACTCAAGTACTTATCTAAGTATAAAATCTAAGTGCAGTATAAAAATAGAAAATCTATTAAAAATACTTTGAAACATTACTATCTTACAAACATTGTAAGAGATCAAGTAGGATTACTTGCAGTACATGAACCACCACTATTGTATCAACTATTAAATCAAGAATAAGCTCATCTATGAGTTGTCCGTCACATTCACATTGTAGAACCATCATAATAACAAGTATTTAATCCAGTAGAAGACCGCATATTTCATCAAATAAAGTAGTGTACATAATCCCCAAATCAAGCAGCTCATCACCTTACACCTAATAGAAAATCTCAATAAGTATAACCATCACGATCAGTATGATTCCATTCAAGTGTTCAATTTACTCATCCAGTCAAAAATGACCAAGATGTAGAATTAGTTTTTTTATCAACAAAAGTTGAAGTAGTACTAGATCTATATATTGTAAGGGTATTCCAATTGAAAAAAACATCTTTGAAAGCAAGGGTTTTAAACATATTTTCAGTTTCCCTTGAATTAAAGGTAAAACCAGTATAGTTGTATCAACTATTAGAATTCAAATTACCATTCCAGAATTCACTATTTCTATTGAAAGCAAGTCCTGTAGCCATAAGCAATGTCCAACCTCCTCCATCAGTTGTCATATCACAATATACTTTAAATGGATTATTTCCTCAAGCTCAATCAGTATCTATCCAATATATTCAGTCTCAACTATCTCAAGCATAAACCTTGCTTCAAGTAGGATTTTTGTAATCGTTACAAGTAGCTGAATAGGTTCAATCAGCCCACTTTCTTCATATAGAATTATCTCAATTTATCACAATAACATTTGGATCTACCACACAATTTCAATTTTGGTACATATATCAACTTTTACAATCAAATTTACAAGTTCAAGAAGTAGCACTATAAGTCCGAGTTCAACTATTAGACAAACTTCAATTAACCACAGCATTAGCTGGGAAATTTCATTTACATTCTTGCTTATCAAAAGCTGTTTTTATCCGGAATTCATTTACAAATCTTGGTATTGAAGTATTTTTTGCATGCCATTGATATACATTCAAAGCTCACTTAGCTGTACTTGATTGTCACCGAAATGTCCGTCAAGATGTATCATTCCAGTCATATATTGAAACATTTCACCGTACTCATGGAGATGAATATTGCATACATATTTTTCATGACAAGTCACATCCAGGAGCTCAGCTACCCAAATTAGATATGTTTGCAACTGGCTGATTTGTAATATATTGGTATTTATCTCATAATGTTACATTTACAACTTTTACATTGGTTATACAAGGAGTTCAAGTATTACAAAGTCTAGAAGCATTACCTACTCACTTAGTAACAGTTCTACTAAGTGGGAAATCATAACTTGTAGAAGGATCTACAGAAGTAGTTCATCATCATCAATTAGTTGCTGCCA
>JAZHDC010000081.1:0-4832 GCA_036541305.1 Candidatus Absconditabacteria bacterium | reverse complement strand
AGTAAATTATAAACATTGAACATATAGTTAATTAAATTAATGTAGTTTATTCAATAAAAGCAAGAAAAATATTGAATAATTCAAGAAAAAATATATAAGTAAAGATGAAAACTTAAAACAAGCAGTTATTAACCACTGAATTCGTGTGATGCAAAGCACAATTCTTGGTGGCTTTACCTAAAAAAACTTGATAATGATAAACAAAGATATCCAAATAAAATGAGAAAAAATAATGTTGTGTGGTAATCGGTCTTACAAAAACATGTGAGACGAACTTATACTAATCTGATTGGTAAAAGTATTAAACAAACAGCACAAAAGAATCTATGTTTCGTGCTACGACACAATTTGGATGAAATCATATTTAGATAAATTTGTAGACACAAGCAAAATCACTTTCGTAACAGAACTACCAAAAGGATTTAGATCTTTTACAAGATTTTTTTTCTCTAATAGGGCTAAAGATTTCTTTGAATACTTCAAAGTAGATAGTTACATTGTATGATGAGGAGAAATACTAACTGAAGAGACACCTTTCTGCCGGTATTACTGGTTATTCTGAATTTTACCATGATTATTATCATTGAAAAATCTATATTTTATGGGGTGAGTTCAGATTCCAAATAAAATTCGGAACAAAATTGTTTTTAATTTTTTCTTTCACTATTGAAAACAGTTTTTTATGAGAGACGAAGAGTGTGTAGAAGCCTTGAACAAAATAAAAGCTGAGAAAGCAACTTTTTTTATGGATACAAGCTATTTTGTGAATGAAAGTCGAAATATTAACATTGAAAATGAAAATGTTCAAAAATATATTGTAGTAAATCTTAACTCAAAATGATCTCGTTACTTGAAAAACCTTATTTCAGACATCAAAGAATATGTTAATAATTGATACAAAATTTTGTATGTTCCTGTAAGTAAATGAATTTGGGATCCAGATATAGTCTATTACAATGAAATCAAAAAACATTTTGACAATATAGACAACTTTGAAATCTTAGATTGGGAAGATGACTTCCAAGAGTTTTTGCATATTCTAAAATGAAGCGAAATAGTAATTAGCTCAAGGCTGCATTTATTTTTGATTAGCAGTTTTATTGGATGTAAAACAAAAGTTTATCCATATCAAAAAAAGATTTTGAAGATGCAATGCCTATTAGAAAATATGAAAGAAACTAAAGAAGAGGATATTTAATAATTTTTTCTATATCCATCTAATGTTCATTTTATGTATGCTTTGATTATAGATATTCTATTTACTTCCTTTCACTTTAAAAGGATTTTAAGTATTAATCGAGTGGTTTGGAATGGAACTCAAATTATATAGAATAAATATTTTTGAAATAATCTTCCAGAATTATTAACAAGTATAAATCTATGTTTTGCTTTTCTATAAGCAGACCTTTCGTCTCATACAAAGGCATGCTGAAGAGGAGTTTTGTCTACTTCAAAATGATATATTTTTAGATCTCTTGCAACTAATATAGGGATACCTGATCTTGTTGCTCTATAAGCAAAATCTAAATCTTCATAAACAAAGTCTATTCTCTTATCATAACCTATTTTATTGAATAGGTGAGTTGGTCAATATAAAGAATTTCATCCATACATATCTACATATCAGTATGGTTTTTCTCATAAGTAATTCAAAACTGGCTTTGAAAGATAATAATTGAAGGATGAAAATCACTGATTAACAACCTTACCAGAGTCTCTATACATTATAGTAGGTCACAACAAAAAATCTTTTCCAACTCGTAATTTCATAGACTCCCGATATTCTACTATTTTTTGCAAAAACCTTGGATCAAATTTGTTATCGTCATCTAACATAAATATAAAATTTCCTTTAGCATTAGTAACTCAATAATTCCTAATATAACTAACTACGTGATTTGACTCAAAATCAGAATTTAAATTACAAATTAAATTAACCTTCTCCTTGATTAATGTAGCATGTTTATTTATCAAATCTATATATAAATTATAATCTTGCTGCGTCAAAATAGAATCAATAAGTAAATTCAACTCAAATTTTTGGTAGGACTGATTGTTCAAAGAATCTAAAATTCAAATAATGTTTTTGTGAGTTCATCTAGAAGGGACAATTATAGATAGTGTCATATTTGCATATATGAATAAATTAATAACATATATATCTATTATTAATTCTTTTTCAATTGATTTAATTTCTTAATTAGATTCATGTATATTTTAGACTTGTATATTTTGTTAACGTTGTAATTATAAATTTCTTGTAATCATATTTTTCACATTTCTTTATCTAATAATTTTTTGAAGTCTGTAGTTTTGATTGACATAGTTAGATAAGAAATATTATTGACTCATGAGTTTAATAAAGGTTTGTATTTTTTGTAAACATTTTCGTATTTATCTATTTCAGATTCCTTGTAGACAACATACCAGTTACTTTTCAAGTTTGACATTATTGTTTTGTTGTAGTTTAACTCATAAGTGGACAACATAGACACTGTTTCACTTTTTACTTTCAAACTATCGTATTTTTCATTTGCTTTTTCTTTGGTAAGCTTAAGTTCATCTTCCTTTGATTTTCTTCGTTTTGAGTATCTAGCTTGAGCATCTTTGTATTGTTGTGTTTTTTTATCTAACTTATCTTTCAAAGAAGTGATTTTTTTATCAGTAGATATTTTTAACTTTTCGTATTTCAATATAAGTTTTGACTCAGACTTTTCTTTTGATAAAGTTATATTATCTATTGTTTTGTCTTTTTTCTCTATTTCTTTCAGCTTTTTCTTTATATCTGAATTCAAAGTCTTGATCTCTTTGTTCAAATCTTTTATATTTGCTTTAAGTTCGTTAGTAAAATTTTTGGAAAATTTTAAATCTATACAGCTATGCTCTAATCAATCTAGCAATACACAAGATCTGTCATCATAAAGTTTTAATTTGATATTCAAAATAGGGGAGTTTGTAATAGGAATTTGTGTAGATGATTCAAGCAATACTCATTCTTTAGCAGTTTTGTAACAAAAACTATTTATAATATTGGTTCAAGAGTATAGATTGATACAGGAATCTGAATTATAAAATTGGAAATCTCAGGTAAAACTATTTTCTCATGGGTAAAAAACATATCATGAAAGATTGTAAGATCTTTTTCAATAAACCAACTTATAGTTATTTCAATTTATAATACTTTCTAGATTGTTATTTATCATTATGAACTCATTGTCCTTATCTTGTCATACTGGATTGGGAAGTACTTTATTGATTATCAAATCTCAAGTAAAAACACTTTTTGTAATTCCTTCGTCATCAATAATGGCGTTCTGGGATGATGCTATAGTGCTGTTTTCATAATATTTTTCTTTCCAAGTATTATACAAGTCTTTATAATATTCTTCTCTACATGTTGATGTAGAAATTGATTGTGGAATATTAATTTGAAAATTACTTGAACATAATAACTTTCAATTATCACTAATATTTAATGTTAAATTATATATTCAAGGCAATTCAAATTTATAATATGATGGATTGCATCAACTATAAGATTCTCCTCAAAAACTCCGTAAACAATCTTTACCACTACTATTAGATAGTTGATTTCAATTTAATGTAAATATCAAATTCAAAGAACTATTAGAATATATTGGTGAAGAATTTTGTATTTCAAATCAACATTTATGTATAATGGAGTCAGTATTTAAAGAATTAATCATAGACAAAAGTCAAACATCATAGCTAGGTGTGTTGTCCAAAATAGTGTCAAAATATCTTACTCATAATGAAGAATAAGAGTAGTAATTAGCCATATTCACTTTTGATCAACCGTAATTTACTTTGTCCATAACCTGTCAATCATGTCCAATCAAAGTCAATTCCTGTCAATCATTGGTAAGTGAAATAGAAGAGATTGAATATGGTTTGAAAATAAGATTGCTAGGAAAATCATTATCAGTAATCACTAAATACTGTCCTGTAGTCATACTAACATTTAATATTTTTTCTCATTGTCAAACTCATAATCATTGAATAGTAATGTTTCAGCTATAAACTCAGTTTGATACAACTTCTATATACTCAGAAAATATTCAATCATATGGATTTATTTCACTAATTTGTAAAATTGAAGTAATAAAGCTTCACGATAAAATATCTCAAGATAATAAGTCATTTCAAGTAGAAATAGAGTTATCATTTATTCAAGTGAAGATATTATTGTCATTTATTCAAGTGGAAAAAATAATGTCTCAAGTAAAATTATCTCAAGTAAATATAATTTGGTTATTATCTCAACTATTAATATCGCTTTGTTGCGGTAGATTGGTATTTACAGTTGAATCTAAATAAAAACTATTTGTAATAATCATATTATCATTGAATATAAGATTTCAAGTAAAAAGTCATTGATAATTATTGGGAACAGGAAGGATGTTAGATCAAGTAATAATATTTTCACCAAACTCTCGAGAAAATCAAAAAGGATAAGTCAAACTAGTAGGATTTATAAGATCACTATGAAGAAAGCTTCAAGACAAATATATTGTACTTACAGAAAACAAACTTGAGTCAACAATAATTGATGGAAGTCAAATTTTGTCAAAAAATCTAATGTTATTTTCGACTTTGTCATTGAAATACAATGATTCATTATTTTTGGCAGATAGATAATTTACAGAATCTAAAACATTTCCTGACTCATCTTGAACAATCAAATCTTGTCATGTATCAGTTAAACTAATTGACTCAAGTAGTATTAGATTTGGATGATTAGAAAGATACGTATTATTATCAGTAATTACCAAAATATCTCAAGACATCAAAATTACATCAAAAGTTTTGGA
>JAZHDC010000080.1:0-4911 GCA_036541305.1 Candidatus Absconditabacteria bacterium | reverse complement strand
TGGTTTCAAATTAAGCTTCTAAAATTACCTATAATATGAAAACTAACTAGATATTATTTATTAATAAAGTTTTTGAGATATTTTAAACTATTGTTGTATGCAGGTTTAACTTATGTTGATTTGTTTAAATTGATGATATTTGTTATTTGACATTGAGTTTATACTGATATGTTTTCACAAATTCTAGTAGAACTTAGAAAGGGATGAAGTTTTACACAAGTGATGGTGGATTATGATTTGATAATACCAAAAGATGTTTTAGTCTTATTGAGGGTTTGACAAGAAACCGCCTCCTTATCATGAGCAATAGAAAACGCTATCTGGCTTTATGAAGAAGAATTCAATAAAATGATGGATAATCTTTCTAAGATTATAGAACCAATTTTGATTGTTTTTGTATGATGAATAGTTGCTTTAATTGCTTTATCTGTATTTGGAATTGTTGGTTCAGTAATGGACTCTGTTCAAAATTTATAGTTTTATTCAAGGATTATTGAGATGTCCAAAAGAGCTTTTACATTAGTAGAAATGTTGGTAGTTATTATGGTTATTTGACTTTTATTGTGATTGGTTATTTTTTCTTGATGGAAAAATGTTACTGAGATAGAATTTAGAAGTGATAAGGAAACTTTTTTATCCACTTTTACAAAGATAAGAAATAATGCTTTATCTTCTAACTACTTCAAAGATACCAAATACGATTCTTTAGAAATTCAGTATGATGATGATAATAATACACTAAATACTAAATATATTATTGATTGATCAAACAATGATCTGCAGCCTATTTATCTCACAAATAGTTATTTTTCAGGTAATGACTCCTTTAAGATAATATTTCTGCCTTATTCTGTTGGTTGTGATTTTGTAAGTTTGGATTCTAATCTTAGTAATAATGGAAACAATCTAATACAGTTAGTTTCAAAAAATTGAAAATACGCTTATTGTTTTAATTTGGATTTAACAGCTTGCAGACTGAAAGAAATTCAATGTTTAAATGTTAAATAACAAAATGAAAAAACATTCATTTACTTTGATTGAAATATTAATTGCTTTAGTGGTTTTTGGAATATGAATACTATCTGTTTTTGTATTAGTAACTAATAATATCTGATTAGTACAAAAAGTAAAAGTAAAAACTACTGCTACTTTTTTAGCTAGAGAGTGACTGGAATACGCATTTAACCAAAGAGATACTAATTTGTTCAAGTGAGTAGATTGGAGATGTGCAAAATTAGATCAAAACTATAATTGTTTTTCATATTTTGGTGTTTGAAATGCTTATAGATTGGAAAAGACATTGACTTGAAATTATACATTTATTACAACTTCCGTTGATTACAAAACAAATCTATTGTATTTTCATAGCGGGACAATAGTAACTCCAAATAGTACATTTACTTGATTTTGGTATGACCATAATAATATAGATTGACAAGCAAGTGTTTTTTCAAGATATATATACTTCACTTGAGCATACTTACAGTGAGATGGTAATGTGTGAGATGAGAGTTTGATTATGAAAGTACAGTCCCATGTGGATTTTAATAAATCAAATTTAGCAAAATGAGAAGTAATACTTGAAAGTTTTATTTGACAGATTAAATAACAATGAAAAAGGCTTTTACAATTATAGAATTGTTGATATCTATTGTGATATTTGGTATATTGATAGCTGTTTTGTTCAAACTGTATCTTACAATGCTTGATTTGTCAGTTAGAATAGAAAATGAAAAAATATTAAATAATGATGTACTATATTTTTCTCAAGTTACTCAAAATTTTATAGATAAGTGATTAAATATTGATTATTGAAAATATTTAGATAATTGAACATCTTATCTTACTTGATCTTATTGATTTACATGAGCATTACATCTCACATGATGAGTATGACCAATAATGATCTATTCTACTTGAGATTGTAACGATTTTACAGGGAAACTTGAAATAAATAATAATTGTTGGATAGAAATGAATAATTCGTGAACTATTGTTGAACTTACAGATAAGGATAAAACTTATTTTACAAAAGTACTATTTCAAATAATACCATGAGCTGAAAAGTCAGATTTTAATTTAGATTATGAACATATTTATAGTGATTGATTTTGACTATATACACAAGGATATATAAAAAAATATAATCCTAAAAGGTGGATTTATAATGTTAATATGTTTTATCAAAACTTTTACAATATTAGGGCTAATTAGTTTAGAAATTATAATACAAAATGAAAAAGAAATGATCAATATTATTATTAGTGTTGTTGATAATGTTAATTTCATCGTTATTGGCAATATTAATAACAAAATATGCAAAGAATATGATATCTAATTCCAATGAACTTACTAAATATTATAGTGCTTATTATCTAGCATATTGATGAGTTGAATTGGAATTGACCAAAATTGATAATCATCAAATGTGATTTGAAGACGAAATATTGTCTTGATCAGATACAATTAAGAATAATTTTATTTGTAGTAAAAATAATTTATGTAATTTTCGTGTAAAAGTTAAAGCTAGATCGAATGTATTGATTCCCAATCAAGATAATATAGATAATAGTAATGGAAAGTGCCCTTCAAACACTGATTTTTTTTATCCTATTTGAGAGTGAGAAGGAGTTATTGTTCCTTTGTATTATGATAATTCTACTTGAGAGTGAGTTTTGTCTTGATCAAATATAAGTAAAATATCTAAAAATAATTATTATAATATCAATCTTAATTTATCATGAAATTCACAATATTCATATTGAATAGCAGTGGTAGGAGATAGTAATGACGTCCCATTAGTTTATAAAGATTCAGGGTCTAATTCTCTAACAAATACTGATTATGACCCTAATAAGCAATGATTTTTGATAGTAGCAAATATTTCCCAATCTAAGGAGTATATGTGCGTCAATAATATTGATGTTAGGCTCCCAACAAGTAATGTATACATTAATTCAGTATGAAGATATGCTGATAAAACTGTATCTTTGCAAGCAGTGAAAAATGTTCAGTTAGATGATTATTTGATTTATAGTATTGTGTGATCAGTGGCTTGATGATGAGATTATGAATATTAGTTTTACTTGAAAGATGAAAACTTAGTAAAACTAAAAAACCTTGATTTTTGTGAAAAATATAGTATAAGGCATTTACTAATCCGTTTACCAAATAAATTTTTTCAATGAAAATTATTACAGACTTGCACATTCATTCAAAGTATGCTCGTGGGTGTTCAAATAGACTAGATGTAGAGAATATTTGGAAGTCTTGCGTGATAAAATGAGTAGATTTGATATGAACTTGAGATTTTACTCACCCAAAATGGTTGGAGGAGTTACAAAACTATTTAGAGGAAAATTGAAGAGGTTTGTTTTTGCCTAAAAAAAAGTATTTGAAAAAATGGATAAATGATATTTCAAATGATTTGAATCAAGAAGTTGTAGATAAATTAAATAATAAGAATTATCCTATGTTTGTTTTGCAGACTGAGATAAATAGTGTCTTTGCAAGGTGAGAGAAAAAATCTAGAATTCACAACTGTATTTTGATTGATTCATTTGACAACGCTAAGGCAATTTTGTCTTATTTGAGTCAATTCTGAAATGTTGAGTCTGATGGTAGACTGGCAGTAAAACAGGATCAATCTGAGACTTTGGTTTGGCTAAAGAGTAATTTTCCTCAGTCTATTTTTTTTCCTGCACATATTTGGACTCCATATTTTGGTGTTTTAGGTTCTAGATTTGGCTTTGAAAGTCTTTCTATAGCCTATCAAGATTCACTAAATTTGATAGATTGTATAGAAACAGGTCTTAGCAGCGACCCTTTTATGAATTGGATGTTTGATGAACTTGATAAATTTTCTATTATATCCACCTCTGACGCTCATAGCCCAGAAAATTTTGCTAGAGAGTCCACAACATTTGTGCTTGAATGAGTTTTTTTATCTTTAGTAGATTTATCATATAAAGATTTAGAAATAGCATTGAAACAGACAAAATATAATTTTGGAGATTTACATAATATAGAGAAGGTTTATTTGACTAAATTATTCGAAAATAAACCAAATCTTTTTTTAGATTGAACTATAGAATTTTTTCCTCAAGAGTGAAAATATTTTGGAGATTGACACAAAAAATGTGGACTTTTGATAACTCCAAAAGATACTGTAAAATACAATGGACAATGTCCAAGATGTTGATGAAAAATCACTGTTTGAGTATTACATAGATCCTTTACTCTTGCTAATGTTGATAGGAAAAAACAAGTAAATTATGGTGGAAAAGATTTTTGGTGAGAAAGTGAAATTATTGAAATTGCAAAGGATTTTCTTAGACCAGATTATAGATTTATAGTCCCATTACGGGATATTATTAGAGAAGTATTTGAAGCTAAAAGATGAACCAAAAAATCACAAAGGATATATAATGAACTAATAAAAGAATTTTGAAGTGAGTTTCATCTGTTATTAGATGCAGAAATTGAGAAAATAAAGAATTACAGTGAAAAACTTGCTGAATGAATTGATAAAATAAGAAAATGAAATATTTTTATAAGGTCATGATTTGATTGAGAGTATTGAGTAGTAAGTATTTTTGATAAACCAAATGACTTAGAATGACAAAATTGATGATTTTCTATACAAGAGAGCCTCTTTTAATATATAGTCCGTATTTAAAAGAATAAATGAATTCCTATATATTAAAAGAGTACCAAGTACTCAGTACTCAGTACTAAGGGATTAGTACATTTCAATGATTATAATAACTAATCCTAATCTGCTGAATAGCGATAGCAATGGGAGATTGGAGATTGTGATTATTATAACTACTATGTACTATTTCCTATCGCAATCTCCTAATTGCGAAGCAATTCCCCCTAAGTACTAAACAATCTGCTGAATAGCAATAG
>JAZHDC010000079.1:0-4920 GCA_036541305.1 Candidatus Absconditabacteria bacterium | reverse complement strand
ATTTGATTATTATGACTTATAATCTTCTTTTTAAAGTACCTTGCACAAAAAAATACAAAAAAAATGATAATGTTATTTTGATGAATTATTCTAGTATTCCTTATATCTTATTATTTTATTTGGTCAAACTTTTGATTATAACAAATGATCATACTACTATTTATATTTAATATAATATTCATATACTTTTTTTATTTCATAGGATTGTGGTATTTAGGTATCATTCCTATTTTATTTATTCTTTTTTTAATTTATATATCTAGTGAAAAAGAAGATCTTAGTTGAATAAATTTGTGAACTATCAAATATTTCTTCTTGCACAATATGTTTACATTTTCATGGATACTAATAAACTTATGAATTAGCTTATTTCTTATAAACATAAAAGAAATCGGTATAAATATAGAACTATTGAACATAAATACTGTATATTTCTTTATTTGACTTGCAAACGCTGCCTTTCTAATTATTTCTTACATATTTAATTACAAAGATTGAATAAAAGCATTTCACTCAACATACTATATCAATTACGTAATGTTATTAACATTCTCATTTTGAATACTAAATTTAAATGACTTTGTTCATCTAATATTAGCTTTAGTAGCATTTAATTTATGAGTTTACTCCTTTATAAATTTTATAATACTTCCACTAAAAAAAGACAATTGTATAATTCCATATGTAACATTTTTGTATTTTATACTTACTTGTTTGATTTGAGTATACATTATATTTAGCGACAATATTTATTACGCTGTATCCACTTGACAAATCTTTTTGTTACTATTATTTTTATACATCTATTTAATTTGAATTTTCAAAAAGAAAATACTACAAAAAGAAAAAGAGTTAGAAAGAAAAGAAGATCATCAGTATCAAGAACTAAGAGATATACTTAAAGAAAAAGATGAAGATAAAAAACCTATAAAAGTAAATAAATTCTTGAAATGGATAGTCTTGGATGTAGATGAGTTTCTCAAAAACAATCCTGCTTCAATAAAGATAATGTTAAGCTTACTAAATGTTATATTAATTTTTGTTCAAATATATTTACTATTTAAAAACTTTACTAGCTGAAATAGCAGCATTATTAATGAAGTATTTTATTGGTCAAGTGTCTGTATATTTTTTGCAAATTTTCTACTTTTAAAATCTATTGACTACTTTTATTTTATTCAAAGAGCTTTTGTATTCTTTATAATTAATTTCTGAATTTATATAAGTCTTTTAGATTTATTTTGAACAAAAGACTTATTATTCATTGCTACTATATGAATAATTTGGAACATTGCTAACAGTGTTATAATTCTTTGAAGTAAAAAGTTAAATCTAAATAAAATTCTATACAGTGAAGATTACTATCGATGGATATTGGCAAATATAAGTGCAACTATTACTAATCTATATTTCTTATTCAAAATTGAAGCAAATAACTTCATCAAAATATCTATTGTATTTATGTATCTATGAATTATCTTGATATTGCTATTTTACAATATAAAATATATTAATAGTCTTACTGTAAAAGAATAAATAAAAAACTTAATAAAACTATCAAGAAATAAAAAGTATAAAATAAAAAACAAAAGCTGGTTTGTAATCCGTAAAGATAAAAACCTTGAAAGTAAAATAAAAATGTTTAGAATAAGTTAACTTTATCATAATAAAATCCAATGATAAACAGAAAAAATATAATTTGAAAAACCATATATACCATACTAATTGTAATAATATTACAATTTGGTTTTGCAAAATGACTTACCCTAAAACCGATCAAAAACGACGTAGATATACTCAACTCCAACAAAGACAATGTAATTAGTGAAATTGAAGACTGTGATGATCCGATCAAATGCTGACAATATTGAGTTGCAAAAGATATTTGAATTTCTAGCTCAAACAATGAGATTACTAGCTCTGAAGAATCAAGAAGTGCAACTATGGTATTTATAAAAAAAATAATCAACTACTTTTTGTGATTATTGTGATTATTATCATTAATATTCCTTATATACAACTGATTCCTAATTGTAACTGCATGATGAAATGAAGAAAAATTCAAAAATTGAATCAAATGATTAAAATATGCAGCAATAGCTATAATTTGAGTTGGATTAAGTTTATTATTTATCAATTTTATATTTCGAATTATGATTGAACAATCATGAGTTTAATAAATTATAACTACAATAACTATGCTTAAAAAAACATTAATCTTTATAACTAATGTATTGTTACTATTATGAATAACTGGCTTTTGTATGTGATTAGATAGTTTGTGATGAGGATTATTGAAGTCAGATAGTTCATTCCCATATAATTCAGATGACATGAACTTTACCAAGTCAGATTCTACAGACTCAGAAAAACTTTTACAAGGATCTGATAATTTAATCCAAGAACAAATGGAATCTTTTGGTCTTTCAGAATACACTGAAACTCAATGAGCATGACTAGTATTTGTGAAAAAAGTAATTAACTTCTTGTTAGCGCTACTATGAGTAATAGCTACGATGATTATAATTTATGGATTCTACTTGATAGTAATACCATGATGAAAAAGCGATGAACAACTTAAAAATGCTAAAAAATATATTAAAATATCCGTAGTTGCAATAGTTATGATATGACTAAGTCGACTAATAGTTCAATTTATTTTTAATATATATTCAGTTACTCAGTAATCTATTGTTTTAATAATAACTATCAAAAAATGAGCCAGACTCAAAATAATCAAAACATTGACAATGAAAAATTAAAAATTCAAAATAGCAAAAAAAATGATAACATATTCAATACAGAAACTATGTTAAATTTCTCAGAAATTAGATGAAATACTATAATAATGAAAGATTGAGGGATTAGATGAATAATAAGGGTGTTTTGACTAAATTTAGATTTGAGAAATTACGAAGAACAGCAAATTGTTATTGAACAATACAAAAGATTTTTGAACTGACTTTCTTTCCCTATTCAAATAGTAGTAAGAAGTACTTACTTAGATCTTACTGATTATGTAGAATTAATGAGAAAGAAAGTATGAAAATTAGACAATCAAGTATTGAAAAACCAAGGTGAAAACTATGTTAAATATATGGATGAAATTAACTCCCAAAATTGACTAATTTATACTCAAGAATTTTATATTTCAATATCCTACTTTCCTCTTGAAAATGACACTTCTATGATTCGCTCTCCTTGGTGGAAAAAGTTTTTAGATGCACTTGATACAAATGAATCTCCAGATAAAATAGTTTGAAGATACAGAGATTTTGTGAAAAATAGAAAACATCTAGATACTAGATGCAACATGATAATTGAATGATTAAAATGACTAGGAATATCTTGCGAAAGACTTGAATTAAACGACATTATTCCATTACTATTCAAAATATATAATCCTCTATCTCACAAAGAACAATCTACTATGTAATTATCTTAAATATTTATTTTTTACTGTTTCGTTAATAATTTTTCATACAGAAATTCAATATCAATTCCATTTTATGACAATATATTTAGACTTTGGAGTTGTAACATTTTCAATCGCTAATTTTAGGTCAACATCTTCTAAAGATGCATATTTTTGTGTTGTATCTGTATCAAATGTTATATAATTCTTTGTTACTTTGTTACCAAAAATTACTGCGAAATAATGTAAAGGCTTCAATCATCATTCTGAAACATTTTTGAAAATAGGAACTCAAACTCTCTCAAAATGAATATAATCTTTGATTTCTAAAAATTTACTTGAAGTGACATATACTCTATCTTTGATTCAAAAAAAATGATACTCTGACTTATCTATTTTAATTCAATAATTTTCTTCTATATGATTAATTATCTTTTTTTGAAAAGAACTGGAATTCTCTAGCTTAAAGGGATTTTTAGGGGTTAGTTTATTTTCTTTATCCTTACTTTTTGTGGATGCCAACTTTTTTAGTTTACATATAAAGAATCATCCTGTTTTTTGTTTGTGAGGCCAAAATCTTGCTAATTTCTTAGCGTGATCTGCACTGAAAAATTCTTCTCAATTATGAGACTCTAGTCAATATGACTTATTATTCAAATCAACATTTTCTATTTCTATATCTCAACCAAAAAACTCGATTACTTTAGATATAGTTCTTTCATTTTCAAATGGGTTTAAAGTACAAGTAGAATATATTATTGTTCATCATGGTTTTACTGCTTTTATTGCTGATACCAACAATTGGAACTGTGTTCATGAAATTTTATTTATCTCTTTCCTGTTCCAAAATTTCAATGCAGAATCTGATTTAAATCAAGTTCACTCTCAACTACAAGGAGCATCAACTAATGCATGATCAAATACTTCAGGTAAGTTTGTTCCAAAAGCAAATCAATTGAATTTCGTAAGTCAAGTATTATAAGTTCACATTCTGTTGATGTTGAAAGCAGTTGCTAATATTCTTTGTCAGTTAACATCATTTGAGACTACAAATCAAGGTCTTTTTTTACTTACTTTCATAAGATAATCAGCTATTTGAATAGTTTTTCATCATGGAGCAGAACTAATATCCAATACCAAATCATTTTCATTAAATTCAAAGAATTTTGCAGGTAATGAAGCTGCTATTTCTTGAATATAGAAAAATCAACTTTGATGAAAAAAAGTTCTTCATAATGCTAGATCAGTATTGTCTCTATCAATATAAAAAGAATCATTATCCACTTTAATGAATCATGGATCTGTTAATGTATATCACCATGTTTTAGTTGTTTGTATAAAGTCTTGAGATGACATTTTATTAGTATTTAATCTAATACTTTTTTTCAAAGGCATTTTACAAAATTCTACAAATTCTTGAATTTCGTTATCATCTACGAAAACTCACTTCTGGGCCATCGCAAAACCTGAATGATGGAACGAATGAGTGTGGAGAAAGAGAATGA
>JAZHDC010000078.1:0-4987 GCA_036541305.1 Candidatus Absconditabacteria bacterium | reverse complement strand
CAGCTAAACAGTGGTGTAACTTTAATAAAAAATTCATCAATTTAAAATAAAATATACAAAATGGAAGTAAGTCAAATACATAATTATAAAACACCAAATAATAAAGAAATAAATAACAAAGTTAAGAATATTGTAATTCCAATTGTTTTGTCTTTGGTATTGAACTTTGCTTGATGAGAATCAGTTTTTGCCAAAGAACAGGAAAGTCAATTATTGAAAGGAGAAGTTTTGAAACAACAAATCCAAGAGTATATCAATAAAAAAGTAATGAATGATCGTGATTGGTATTATGAAGATGCAAGATTACATCAAGATATGAAAGAAGTTTTGGAGGAGTGATACAAACTATTGGAAATAAAGAATGTTTTTGAAAATCCCAAATATGTTTGAACTAATAATGGTGAAAGATTGAGTTTTGAGCAAAGACATGAAATGGATATGATTCGTGTAACATACAGACAAAGAGTAAACAATCATATTATTGAGGTTTATAGATACTCAAAAATATTGTTGGAGCATTTGTATTTTTACAAGGTTAAATTACTTACTAATCCAAAATTGAAAACTATTAGAAAAATGGATCTTGAGACAATTGATAGTAAGATTATTGAATTTCATACATTAATTGATAAATTAATATTATTGGAAAAATCAATGAATAATTAGGAAATAGCAGATTGGAGATTGAGATGGGGGATCGTCTCAAACTATCCCGTTTTCATAACAATAATTATATTTGATAATGATTATTATCTTCAGATATCCACCAGTAGGGCACACTAGATTAGCTGATTGCAATAGTAAATAGTAAATTGTAGTAATAATCTAGTAATCAGTACTCAGTACCAAGTTCAAGTACCCAGTACCCAGGGAAATAATAATTATTCGAATAACCTTGGTACTAAGTACTGAGTACTGATTACTATTGCGAAGCAATCAGGTTTAAGTTAAAAGGTAAAGACAAAGGAAAGGGGTAATTGCTTCGCAATTTAGCTGATAGCGATAGTAAATAGTAAATTGTAGTTATAATAAACACAATCTCCAATCTCCTATCGCTATTGCTATTCAGCAGATAATTTAGTATTTATGGAAATAATAATTATTCGAATAACCTTGGTACAAAGTACTGGGTACTGAGTACTATTGCGAAGCAATACTTAGCTCATACTCCTTTTTTTCATTTTAGAAATTAATATTTTTAATAATCTATTCTAAAATGAAAAAAAGGTAGGGTTGCCTACCTTGGTAATGGAATAGTTAGAATGTTGGATGAAGTGAATGCACTTACAACAAACAAGAATAAGATCAAAACTAATGTTACAAAATAAGTAATCGGTTGTAAGTTAATTAGTCTTTCAAAGAACGGTTTTTGAGGAGAACAGCGATTGTAAGTTTTGGTAAACTGATTGTCCAGTTCAATCACTTTTACAATAAAGCAAAGAGTAATTATACTGTTTACGAAAATGGTGTAGATTATGTCCATTTTGTGAGTCACACTGCACATACTGAACAAGAACATCAGAATAAATGAAAAGTGAATAATTTCCAATCGGTTTTTCTTTTTCAAGTTATTCAATATTCCAGTTTCATTCATTCTTTCACAGCTTTCGTAATCATCGCTACTCATATTACCTCCTTATTAGTTTTTCTAATCTTCCATTCTTATATTAATTTTTTAGTAAAAATCAAGAAATAGAATAATTATTCGAATAACCTCAAACATAGTACCCAGTACTAAGTTCAAGTGTAAGTGTAAGTTCTAGGGAAATAATAATTATTCGAATAACCTTGGTACTAAGTACTGAGTACTGAGTACTATTGCGAAGCAATTCTCCTATTGCAATAAATTATATTTTGTATATAGAAATATTAATTTAGATTTTAATTCCAAATACATGAATAAATCAACAGACAATATCGGAAGCAAAGAAGCTCTGGAAGCAATAAGTAATGGAGTAATTGGTTTGAAAGAAGTAATTAGTTTGACTCACCATAAACTTGAAAGCACAATACTTTCTGAAGTAAGTGTCAATGATTTTCCTTTTATTGAAAAAATGAGAAAAAATAACGACTGTGCTGATGAAAATAGATTGAATCATATTGATATTTATCTAAATGCTGTAGGAGAAGCGAAAGAAAAGTGACTTTCTATTGGTGAAATAATAGATATCAATTGAATTCAGTATTTACTACTTGAAGATAATCAATTGTATATAGTAGCTGAGACTAGCTGAAAAGTAATGATTGTGCATCATCCATTGAAACGTGAATACAAAGTAGTTGCTAACAATCCATCTGGTAAAATCTTGATGCAATCATTGAAAATGGTTACAAGAACAACAATTCCCAACTATTATTCAGTACTTTTCAATTCTGCTTCTTATTTGACAAAAGAGAAATGTAGCTTTAAGGGATGATGGCATCATGAAGCATTTTTTTATGCAGATGAAAAAGGAAATTTTATAAAGGTTAGTAATATTTGAATCAAGTTCACTCAACTGAGTCAACACTGAAGTACTTTTTATTATCAATGAGAATCTACTGATTTTCATGAGAATTCTTTGTATCTTTTCAAGAACGATAAGTCTCTAGAAATTAAACATTTTAGATGAAGAGCTTATCCTATTGTTACTAGTTCTTGAAAAAATATTATATTGATTATCAAACCATCTAATTCATCAATTTATACTGAGAGCTTTACTTTGATAGATGCAGATAATTTACATATCTTAATTGATAATGCTGACAAGATAAATATGAAATTCCAAAAGTTGGACATCAATACTAATGAATACAAAACAATTGATCAAGAAGTGGATTGGACATGATTACTAAAGCGAAACAATCTTAATTTAAGGCAAGATAAAAATATTCCTTGGTCTTATGACCGTATATTTCAAGATTTTTTAGCAGAAAGTGAAGTTACTTTTACTAAGACTTATTCGGATCCTCAATTCAGATTACTTGGAAAAGTTAGTCAAAAACAAACTATAGATTTATCATTTCCTAAAGTAAGTCAAACTCATACTATAGATTTATAAAAAAGTTTTCCTATAAATTCATTTTTGACCTTTGAATTTGTTAATTAGCAAACATTCAACTTTCACCTCTAACCCCAAACAAGCACAGTTGGGGTTTTTTATTTGGTGGATAGAATAACCTTTTATTCAAATAATTATACAAATGTAGGGACACAAACTTACGTAGTTCAAGTTCAAGTGTAAGTTTAAGTTCTAGGGGTATAATAATTATTTGAATAACCTTGAACTAAGTACTAAGTACTTGAACTCAAACTATTGCGAAGCAATTTCGCTATTGCGAAGCAATCTTACTATTGCAATAAATTATATTTTGTATATAGAAATATTAATTTAGAAATTTAATAATTCAAATGAATAAACCTTCTGGTATAGACAATAAAGCAGTTTTGGAATCAATTAGTCAGTGAGAAGTATGATTGATCGATGTAATCCAAATGGCACATGATAAACTTGCAAATACTTTACTTTCTCAAGTAGATGAAAAGGCTTTCCCATTTGTTTCAAAAATGAGACAGACTCAAACTTCTAATGATAAGGATAGATTAAATGATGTGGATCTTTATTTGAAATCTGTAAATAAAATTAATGTGAACAAACTTCCAAATAACTTCATAATTCCAATTAATGAGAAAAAATACATTAAGCTAGGTAACAATGAAATATTTGAAGTACATAATGAATATGCTCATATAATTTCTTTGTATAATCCAATAAAAAAAGAATTTTGCATAGTCGAAAATAAAGCTCCGTATAACGTTTTGCTAAAATCTGTAAAGTCTGTTGAGCAAACAAGTTTTAAAAACTTTTATTTAGCTACTTTTCATTCTTTTTCTAGTTTGCATACTACGATGTTGGAACTAGAGTGATGATTCAATCATGAAATGCTTTTTCAGTTAAATGAGGATGGTAATTTTATCCCTAAATCTAAATTGTTTGTGTGATCATCAAAAATCAACAAAGCTTGAAATGTGATTTACTTTCAGTCTGATTCATTAGATTTCAAACAAACTAGTTTGTATATTGTAAGTAATGAAAAAACTTTGGAAATAGAGAATTTTAGTGGCGATGTTTACCATTTGGAAAATGATAATTGAAATAATTACCTATTGATAGAAAATAATTCCAAAGATAAAAATACTTACTCTTTGTTTGATGCTGACATTGTAGAAATGATACTGGAGGATGTTGATAGTATTCAATTCAAATGAGCTTTGTATCTTGATTATAATAACACTTTTGAGCAGGTAGATTTGAATTTTGATGGATCGACTAAAAATTATTTCAAATCAGTTATTGATAAGAATTTAACCTTAATTATAAAAAATAGAGTTAAATATACAAAAACTCAGAATAGATCAGACAAATTACCATTCCTATGAAAAAAGATTAAAGAATTTGAAATGGATCTTTTCCAAATAGAAGAAAATATAGTTTCATTTTTAGTTTCTCAATTTACCAAAACACATTAAATTTATTTGCCTTCACCCCAAACAATCACAGTTGGGGTTTTTTATTTGGTGGATTATTGATTGTTTCAATAATATTTAATTATTCTTTCAATATTGTGATTATCTTTTTGATTTTTTTGATAAATCTCTACCATTTCTATTTCAATTAAGTCAATACAATTGGAATCTTTTTTGTATGCATAAATTAGCCTAATAGATTTATTATCTTTCAAGTATTTACAAGCAAATTTTCTTACTTTATAAATTGGAATTACAATTTCTTCTCACAAATTTGATATTTGAACTATATTGTTTAAATATCAGTCAGGTTTTTCTGTTAGAAATCTCTTCAATAATTCTAAGTCTTCATCAAGTGATGGTATCTTTTTGGATATCTTTTTGAATTCTTTGATAAATTCATCTAACTGAGTAAATACTATATTACTCATCAATATCTGGGTTAGTAATATATGTTCAAACTCTATAATGAGCCATTTG
>JAZHDC010000077.1:0-5014 GCA_036541305.1 Candidatus Absconditabacteria bacterium | reverse complement strand
TGCAAAAATTATGCTTTCTTCAACAAAATCTACATAATTATTTATAAAAGTAGAATCTTTATTTAAATTTTTTAGAGATTTATCTCTTTTCATACAAGTTCTACATAATTCTAGGATAACTTGTCAATCTCCATCAGACAAATTATAAACTTCTTTAAATTTAGAAATCTTTTCAGTTATTATTGCTTCATCATTATTGGATAATAAGTTTGATCACAAACCTTTTCTAATTAAAAGATTTATATTATTAACTTTATAACAGTTTTTATCTCCTAAGTATAAACTTGAATCTAAAAGATGTAAATTTAATGCCATTTTATTTTCTAATTTAACTAAATTTTCAACAAAATCTATATACTGTATTAATTTCAAAATTCAATAATAAATATTGACAGCTTAATCTTAAGTAGTATTATATGCAAGTAAAAAATTCATATTTCAATTAATCACGACTATAAAAATTGAATTGACATATATTAAATATTAGATAATATAAATAATAATTTACTATTTGCGTGAAAAAAATGATAAAATCACCAAAATTAAAAAAGACAAGAAATTCAATTGATAGCATTGATAATTTTGCTTATCAGCTATGTTTATCAAAAAACACTAATTTACAAGTTTTAGGGAAATTATTGAACAAATTTTTTGTAGAAAAGAAATACAACAAACACAATTATGAAAGTATAATCTTAGAAGTATTTACCAAAGAGTTTGAAGAGTTTTGTAAACAATACAATGAGAATATTGATGTTAAAGAAAAAATTGACTCCAAAAAAATTGCTGAAAGTGCTATCAAAGTATGGAATGAATTTCAGACAAAAAAACAAATAAATGAAATCTCAAGTTTGCTAGATTTGGAGTTCAAGATAGCTTACCAAGAAGAACCACAAAACTCAGAAAAAAAATCAGATATTCAAGTTGAAAATGCCCACAAAATATATGATATTCTAAACGGTAAAAATCATCCTGTATGAACAATCTTCAACTGAAATATTATAAAATCTACTAGTAATAGTTTTTTTCAAGTAATATCTACACCAGAAGATAGTAATTTTTTCATGGTAAAAGACAATAATGGAAAAATTTACTCTATGGATAATGGATTCACTATTGGTAAAGAAATTCCTCAATGAATGGAATTTTACTGCAACATTGCTGGAAATTACTTTTTGACAAAGACTGGTGAATGAACAGTAATTACAAATAATTATTTTGAAGTAGGTTATATACTGTGAAAAAAAGAAAGAATTATCCAAATATTCAATGAAAACTCTTCTACAATGAATGTTCATTTCATGATAAAATCCAACTGAAATACAAAACTAATTGATTTTAATTGAAATATTATACCTTCAAAACTATCCCAAATAATATGTATAAAAAAAGACGATCAATGAAATAGCAATAATATTTTTATTCACTGATTAGATGAAAACTGAAAAATAAACTTTGAAATTATTGAAAACAATAAAAGTCGCCAAAAAATTATAAAAAAACTACCTGTTGTTGAATGAGTTTCAATTGTTGATGATGAAGATTATAAATGTGATATTTTTGGTTATTGAGAAGGAAAGATATTTATATACTCTACCAAAGAATGAGTGGTTTTTATAATTGGTGAATGAGAAAAAAATCCTGTTTACATTGAAAAGGAAAAACTTTCCTTTGCTGGAATATATAAAATTGAAAAAGAATACTACTTAATTTATGAAAATATTCATTGAGAAAAAACAATATTTGATAAAAAATGAGCGAAGATATTTACCTGAGGATGGAGATGAATTATTGGAACTTTAAAGATAAAAGGTAAATTATACTGAGTATTTTCAACAAATGAAATTAATGGTGGTAAAAAAATAGCTTGAATAACTATTGCTGACATAGATTGAAAAGAAATCACTATTTGATATCTAAATGATTTGAAAAACATTAACTCTATCACATATTGATTTAGCAAAAATTGAACTCCAAAGTTTAAATGTATGAGATATATAAAAAGTAAATGATTTGTAACTTGATTTTCTTCTAACACTAGATTTACTCCTACCAAAGTAACCAAAAGTCAAATTACAAAACCTTTTGTTATTTTATAATCTCACAAGATTAATAACTTATAAAATATTTAATTAAATATTTAATAATTAATTGTTAAGATAAGAAATAATTTCCTATTAAGAAAAAACTTATTAATCAAGTGATTTAGTTATATTTAAAAAAAAATACAAAATAATTTGCAAATATAAAATATTTAACTACAATATAATTATAAATAAAAACAAAAGAACAAAAAAAGATTGAGTGGCCCAGGTATTTCCTGAGGCCATTTCTGTTTAAGAAATATATTATAAATGCAATATTTAAAATGTCTATATAAATTTGACATTAAAAAAAGTAAATCTATAATAAAATTAATAATAATAATTTTAAAACAAAAACATAAATTAAATGAAACCCAAATTATTTAAAGTTAATAATATCCAAAAAAATGAAAGCAAATCTATAAATACTCAAGTGTCTGATTTGCTATACAAAACATTAATTTCAAGATCTGAAGAAATAAATTTTCAAAACTCTCGTTTCATGGAATGATTAAAAAGTTGGCACAAAGGTCAATTAAAGCGTTATAAACATAACCTTTTAGAATCTGGAAAATGATGGAATCCTGAAGTAGACATATTACTGTTTAATAAATCATTATTAATTAGTTTAGAAGAAATTTTTAATTGAATTCGTGGTAAAAATTTCAAATCACCAGACTGAATTAGGAAAAAAATAGATATTGACTGATCCGCCAGCAACTTTTTGATACAAAAATACTTAAATCCAATTACAGATAAAAATAACAAATCCATAGAAAAAATAAATGGGATTAAAATATCATTAATAGAAAAAAAAGACTTTATTAATACGAAAGTAATAATTGATAATGTTAAATATGAAGTAAGTAACTACACTTTTTTGGTATATTGCTTTTTAAAAATTATATGATTAGTTCCTAGTAAGGGAAAGGCACAATTAAAAAACTTTGTAGATTTTATAAATATTATAGATTATATTCCATATGAGGAAGCAGAGCAATTATATTTAAACTCATATAAAACTTTATTGTGAATAGTAAGTTTTATGAATATAAAAAGCATTTTCAACTACTTTGGATTTAATGACAGTTGAATGAAGAATTTTGATGAGAAGCTAATGAAATATGAAGTTATGGATACATTTTGAAGAAAAACAACAATTTGAGAACTTTCAAATAAAAGACAAAAACTTATAGAGATTTCTCTCAACAAATATGAAATAGCTCAAAAAAACTGACTTATAGTAAACTGACATAAGAGTAAATATCTAATTGATTTGGGGACAAATATACCTAATTGACCAGAACTAGTATCATACAAAAAGATTGGTTTGTTCAAAATATTTCCTTCATGAGATGTTTACATAAATAATCCATACTGACTGGAAGAGTACTTCTTTCAGCTTTGAAATGTAGTAAAATGAAAACTATATTTTCTCAAAAATACAGATCCAGAATACAAAACAAAAATAATATTATTGCTAAATAGGTTAAATTTTGATGAAAATACTAAAAATCTAATTATCAATTATATAAAAAAAACTACTAAACAAGAAATAAAACCAACTAATGTAAATGAAGAAAAACTTAAAATCATAATAGATGAATTGAAAATTGAAAATGATAAGCTAATTGAAAAAATTGAAAATATTCAAGAGGATGTTAATTTTCCAGATTTAGATAAATGTACTATTTGTAAATGACTAGTAATTAGTATTTTGAAATATTGAGTCATTATAGATATTTGATGATTAAAATGATTGTTACATAAAACAAATACTAGTGTACCAAGTATAAAAGATTATTTCAAAGTATGAGATATTTTGGAAGTATGAATTTCCAAAGTAATTATTCAAGATTGAGAAAAGAAAATTTCGTTCTACTAAAATTATATTATACAACATTAAACAAAAATGTCTATATAAATTTGACACAATTTACTTAAGGATTATAATAGTATAAACAAGTATTTAGTCTATTATATCGTATATAATGCAATGAATTGCAACAAAATCTAAAATCGTAAAAAAAAGAAACGACAAAATAAAATCAAAATGAGAAGAGTTTTCCTTTCTAATTTTCCAAACATTGATTCAAAAGGCAAATAATTCCAACAACACAAATAATATATTTTTAAATAACTTCAAAAACTGGTATACAAAAAATCTTATAAAATACAAAAATAAACTAATATCAGAATGAAAATGATGGAATCCAACAAAAGACAAAGAAATATTCAATAACCTATTGCACAAAATCTTCAAAATTATTTTCAAAAAAATTTTTTTCAAATGAAAAAGTAATAACAAAAACCATAATATTGATGTTTATGCATCTATGTATTTGATAAATAAGTTTTGTTTTGAAAACAACAAAGAAAAAAAAATCTGTGTAGAAAAGACTCCAATTAATACTAGTCCGGATTTCTTCAACTGAATCATAATAGATCTTTGGGAAAGTCAAGATTTTTTTCTTCCAATTATCAATCTAGAAGAAAATTGATTATCTATTTGTTTTATGATTTTTACTATTCTAAATGAACTAAACGCAATTCCAAATTATGAAGTTGAACAAACCAAAAGATATATTGAATTCATTAGCATTGCCACTTATAATACATATGACTTCGCTCAACAACTATATGAAAATTCACACAATACTTTACTTTGAATCAGTAGTTATCTAAAAGCAGAATATATTTATGATTATTTTAGCAAAAACCGTGATCGAACAAAACCACTTACAAAAGATGTACTGAAAACCAAAATTCTAGATAATAGAGGTAATAAAACCACTATTGAAAGACTATCAGAAAAAAGAAAACAAACAGTAAATAAATCACTAGAATATTACGAAAGAGCTGAAGAGCTTGGTCATATAGTGAATACAGATTATTGATCTTTTATTATAGATTATGATTTACAAATACCA
>JAZHDC010000076.1:0-5051 GCA_036541305.1 Candidatus Absconditabacteria bacterium | reverse complement strand
AAAATATTTAATAAAAACTAACTATATAAGGTTGTACTATATAAAATACAATTTAATTATTGTTTTATTGTTTAATTTATAATAATATGAATTATTTGGGCAATTTTTTATTAGGATTTATTATTACATTTATACTTATATTTGTTATTAGTAAAATTTATAAGACAAAAAGGGATAGGCTTTTAAACAAGATTTCAAAGGAAGAAATATTAGAAGATCTTTGAATAAGTAGTGATGAATTTAAAAGTAAATTAAAAAGACCTCTTCAAAAGTATAATAGGGAATTATTTGATGATATATTTTTCTTGTATAAATACAGAAAATTACTGCCTGCAAAATTTACAAAATTAAAAAACTGATTTCATGAAAGCAAAGAAAAAAATGTATATTATTACAAATGAACAAAAGAAGATTTTATAAAGAAAATCAAAGAAATTAATAATTAATACTTTACTAAATTATGATATTTTATAAAAACATTACTTTGTACTACACAAAATAATTTTCTGCTTGAAACATAATAAGATCAATTAATTGCTCTCTCAATTCAAGATTTAATCAATGCTTTCTTAGAATGTTTTTCACTATAACTCTAATTTTTGCTTTCACTTTTTCGTTATTGTGCCAATCAATTACTAAAGTTTGTTTAACATCTTTTACAATTTCTTTTACAATTTTTTTAATTTCATTTTTATCTTTTATACAACCAGGGCAAGATAACAATGCATCATAGAATATTTCTTCTTCCTCAGATAATCAAGTATCTTTTTTTTGCTCCAATTCATTTCTTACATCTTTAGCTATTTCTACTAATTTTTTGATAACATCAGCAGTAGATATAAGGTTATTATTGTAATTATCCAAAACTTTTTTTATCATTTCTTTAAATGATTTTACCTTGATTGCATTTTTACTTAATTTGGAGCTAATTTCGTTATTAATAACTTTCTCTAACATTTCTATTGCTAGATTTTTATATTCTAACTGTTCAATTTTGTTTAAAAAACTATCTGATAGAATCGATATATCAGGCTTTTCTTGTCATGTTTTTTCAAATAAGTCTACAACATCTCATACAGATAAACTTTCATCAATTATTTTTCAAATTAGCAATTGAAGATTTCTATCTGGTCTTTTGTATGATTTTCAAGATTCATCAAATTTAGCAACAGATTCTTTTAGCTTTTCTAAAAAGTAAACAGAGTTTCTTATTTTTGTTGCTTGTGTATGAGGCATTACAAGATCAAAAACTCTTTTTAGTTCGTTCATATTCTTTAGAAATTCTTGTTTTATTGACGCATCTTTTACAATAGAATTCAATGATTTTGCCATTAGTCTTGATAGCTCAATTTCTGATAGATTTTTCCAATTTTCAAAATCAATTCAAATAAAATACTTACAAACTTTATTGTATTTCTCTATCATTAGTTCAACTGCTTGCTCTATATTAATCATTGCAGATTCTCTAATTTCTCTAGTATAGATAGATAAAGATTTTTTCAAATTTGTTGCAATTCAAATATAATCAACTATCAATCATCAAGGTTTATTTTTGAATACTCTGTTAACTCTTGCAATTGCTTGCATCAGATTATGGTCTTTCATTGGTTTATCTACATACATTGTATGGACGCAAGGAGCATCAAATCATGTTAACCACATATCTCTTACAATAACCAGTTTTAGATCAGAATTTGGATCTTTAAATTCTTTTTCAATAGATTTCTTTTCTTGTTTAGAAGATCTAATAAATTGATGATATGATTGAGGATCCTTGCTTTTGTTTCAACTGATTACTACAGTAGATTTTGGGGCATTAGGACATTTATTTATCAATTCATACATTTTAACTGCAATATTTCTGCTCATACAAACTATCATTCATTTACCTTCAACTTGCTCATTTCTTTTATTGAAATGTTGAACAATATCTGAAGCGATTTTTTTCAATCTATTTTCTTCTCATACCATTTTTTCAATAGCTGACCATTGTGATTTCAACTTTTCTTTGGATTCTATTTCTTCATTTTCTGTAACTTCATCAAACTCAAAATCTATAAGCTCGTTTTTTAATCACAAAGGAACCATTCTTCACTCATAATATATTTTTACGGTAGCTCAATCATCTACAGCATCTGTAATATTATAAACTGATGTATAATCACCAAAAGTTCATGTTGTGCTTTTATCATTCAAATCTATAGGAGTTCATGTGAATCCCAAAAATGTTGCATTTGGCAATGCTTGTCTTACATTTCAAGCCAAATTCCTATATTGAGATCTATGAGCTTCATCTGCAATTATAATAATATCATTTCTTTCAGATATTACTCAAAAATCTTCTCATCATTCAGTTCAAAACTTCTGAATAGTAGTAAATATAATATCTCATTTCTTAGTTTTTAATAGTTCCTTTAAATGAACTTTATCTTCAGCTTGTTTTGCATAGGGAAAAGTATTCAAAAAATTCTCGTATAACTGACCATCCAAATCATTTCTATCAGTCAAAAATATTAATGTTGAAGTTCACAATTCATTTGTTCTTTGGAGTTTATTTGTGAAAAATATCATAGAAAGTGATTTTCCACTTCATTGTGTGTGCCATATTACTCAAGCTTTTTGGGATCAACTTGTTATTGCATCCAAACTATTAATAATTGCTTGATTAACTCAATAATACTGATGATACATAGCAATTTTTTTGATAACTTTTGCTCAATCAGTTTCAAATACAATAAAGTTTTTTATCAAATCTAAGAATCTTTTTTTATCAAAAACTCATTTTATCAATACCTCCAAAGTAGACATATCATCTGGTATAATCTCTTTTTCTTTACTAATATATTTCCAAGGACTAAATCTATTATAATCAGCCGTAATTGTTCAAAGTTTAGCATTATGCATATCAGAGATTACAAGAAATTGATTGTAATAAAACAATTCTTTGATTTCATTTTGATAATACTCTCTAAGTTGTTCATAAGCATCATAAATACTAATATCCATTCATGAAGGATTTTTAAGTTCAAATATTACAAAAGGAAAACCATTCAAATAAACAATTACATCAGGTCTTCTTTTATAGCTTCAAGAAGTAATTGTCAATTGATTTACTACTTTCCAGTCATTATTATCAGGTTTGTCAAAGTCAACTAATTTTACTAAATCTGTTTTTCTTTCTCATTTGCTATTTCTATACTCATAAGGTATTCACTCAATCAAATATTTATAAAACTCCTTATTATTTACTTTTTCATCACTGTTTTTGAAATTATTTAATATTCTGTATATTTCATCTAGTCAATCATCATCCAAAAAATTATTGAATATTTTCAATCTATCATATAAAATAGGTTTGAGAATGACTTCATTCCAGCTCTCTCTCATTGGATTATCTCAACCAGGAGAAATACTAGGTCAATAAAGATATTCATAACCTAGATCTTGCAAGAATTGAATTGTTGGTCTTTCCACAATGCTGTCTTCAGTGATATTCATAAGGTGTTTTATATAATTTATAAATTATTATTTGTTTTTTTTGTAGATTTCTTTTTTGGATTAGTTCTTTGAGATATTTCTGATATATTAGTTTCTAAATTTACTGGCAATTTATACTTTTGACACCATTTTATTATGTCTTCTTTATCATAAATCCTTACATAACTACTTTTATATTTCTCAGATAAGTCTTTATTAAGTTTTAATGAAGATTTCTTTCAACTTGTAATTGTGATTATTCAGTCTAATTTAATGTCTGATCAATTTAATGAAATATGTTCTCAATTATGAGAAAAAGCATCATCTAATTCACTTTTTAAATTTTTCCATTCAGTATTAGTAGATCAGTGTCATATATTAGTTTTTTTGAATTGAATTCCAATATATTGTAAATCTCAAAATGGAGTTTCATATGTAATTGGATACATATCTAGTCAATAATCTTTTTCTTTTACTTTTCAATAAAAAGAAATGTTACTAAATCACATTTCTTCTAATATTGGTATCATCAAATATCTTGCAAACTCATCTTCTTTTGCTTTTGACAAAAAATCTTCAATTAATTTTAAATCATATAATATTTTATCAACACCAACAATAGATTGTTTAGATTCATCAATAACATAATCTGTATAATCTACTTCTTCAACAAATGATTTTGGAAGTTCAAAATAATCTAATATTGCATAAATATTTCAATCTCATTTTCATTGAATCTTTTCAAAAAGGTCTATATAATCTTTAGAAATACTTCAAAATTTGTTTTCAAAATCTTTTAAGTCTTTACTATCAATTCAAATGTTTCCAAGAATATTTACAAAATCTGAGATATTAATTTTCTCAGAATTAGGGAGTTTTCAAGTAAAATATTTTGCAAGTTTAGTAAAGTTCATTGATTATATTTATATAATACAGTAATAAATTATAATTATTTCTTTAAATTATTCAAATTATTGATTTTAATCTTCTAATATTTGTAATATTATTAAATTTGCATTCATTGATTTAATGCTTTTATAGATATTATATAATGTTATTTTAGAAAAAAAAGGGATTGATTCTTTTATATCCCTATTTCAAATTATTCATAAAATAATTGTAATATTGTCATTTGAACTTAAATTTAAATTTGTTATTTCATTAATTTTCTTTAAAAATGGTTTTTCCATCTTGAATAATTCTAACGATACAATTGCTTGATTAAACAAATGACTTAAAGTTGCAGACTTAAATCACCTTTTAATATGATAAAAACATTTATCTTTATAAATATCACAAACCTCTACTTTTGAATATCAAGGAAGATTATTAAAATTATTTTTATCAAATAGTATTCATCATATTGATTTTGCTAAATGTTGATTATAAGCTCATTCTGATTTTTGTTTGACTCATTTACTATTAATCTCTATATGATTTTCTAAACAAATATCTCAATTTATATCTCAAGAAAATTTAATATAATTTTCTCAATTGGTATAAATATTATTTTCTTCAGGTACTGTAGGGAAAAACATCATTGCTAAGGCAGTTGTACCAGAAGAATTCCCTAT
>JAZHDC010000075.1:0-5087 GCA_036541305.1 Candidatus Absconditabacteria bacterium | reverse complement strand
CAAAGGATGACTGGAAACAGTAGCAAAAGAGCTATCTCATGAATGGGTAAAACACAATTATTGAAAGGCAATCAATATTTGTTTGGATGTTGGGCAAGATTATCACAATCCAGCTCTAGAATACATATTTGATGATAATGGAAATAAAATCTGATATATTGAAGATCAAGTAATTGTGTATCTAATTCCAGCAATAGATATTGTAAGTAATTTCCCTCTACCAAAGATATGGACTAAGCAGTGCAGGTTTGTTCTCAAACAAGCAAAGCTTTTCCAAGCAGATGTATTGCAAACCCATACAAGATTTTTTTTGTCAAGCTGGATGTGATGAGTATTTGCAAGGAAAAACAAGATAAAGTGGGTGCATATTGAGCATGGAAGCGACTATGTAAAGCTTGGTAGCAAATTCAAAACATTTGTAGCATATTTATACGACAAGACCCTGGGAAGCTGGACCTTGAGAAAAGCAGACAAAGTAGTAGCAATTAGCAATGCTTGCAAAAAATTCCTAGAGAAAGAATTTCACATAAATAATGTTCAAGTAATATATAGAGGATTGGACTTCCCAACTCCCTCAGCAACAAAGGAACTAAAAAACAAATTCCCAAAAAAAATCATAATCTGATATGTATGAAGAATTTACAAATGGAAAAATGTTCACTCACTAATCCAAGCATATTACAGCCTTAATGATAAAATAAAATGAATTACAAAATTAGTAATAGTTGGTGATGGAGAGGAACTTTCAAACCTAAAAAACTTAGATAAAGACAATTTGATCGAGTTTACAGGATGAGTTGACTGACAAAAAGCTATTGAATTACAATCTCAATTTGATATACATATACATAGTTCCTCCCCTTGAGGATGACTTGCAACTACTCTACTACAAGCAATGGAACTTGGGTGTTTGATTATTGCTACTCCCAACGAATGAGCAAATGAAGTAATTACTAATTGAATCAATGGAATATTATTGGGAAATGACACTATACAAGAATTGAAAAAATGAATAGAAAAGTGAATAGAAATGAGTATAAATCAAAATGAAATTGTAACAAATTACAGAAAAATAAACAAAGAAATAATAGAAAAACAATTTAGACGGTGAAATAATATAAAAAATTTCTTTGAAATGATAGTGGAATTGAAAGGTAAATAGAAAAATATAATACAAGAAATAAATAAAAATATATTGATTTAATGAAAAATAAAATTATAATTCTTTTGGTTATATTTTTATAGTACTATTAGAAATGAAATATATAGAATTAGAAAAAAACTTGGAAAAAATAAAAATATTCTCTACTAATGATTTGAAATTTCTAGATGAAAAATATAACAAATCCAAAATTTTCAATTGGAAAAAATTATGATACATAAAACAAATTATTAGAGGGTTTTATATATTATGAAAAATAGAAATAAACCATTTTCTGAGCTTCAAAATAGCAAATAAAATATACTCTCCAAGCTACATTTCGTTGGAATCTGTGTTTTCTTATTACTGAATTATTCCTGAACAAAGCTTTGTTATAAAATCAGTATCTACCAAAAAAACAAACACATTTCATACAGATTTTTGAACTTATGAATACAACAAAATCAAAACTAAAATGTATTTTGGATATGAAATAAAGATTATAAAAAATGAAAAGATACTTATTGCTAGTTTGGAAAAAGCTTTGATAGATTATTTTTATTTGAATAATAATATAAATTCTACTATAGATTTGCAGTATTTAAGATTCAATAAATATCTTTTGAAAGAAAAACTTGATATTAACTTATTGAAAAAATACTGAAAAAGTATTAGCTCTAAAGTAGTTAACAAAAGGATTGATTTACTTATTGAATATATAAATAATGATTAATCTATCTGAAATAAAAAAATACTATTCACCAAAAGAAGCTATATTTGAACAGTTTGTTTTGAAAGAATATTTGCAATATCAAATACTAAATATTATATTCTCATCTTCATATTCCAAAAATTTGTCTTTTTTGTGAGGGACTGCAATCAGACTTATTTATAGTTCAACGAGATTTAGTGAAGATCTAGATTTTGATAATTTTGGATTAGATGAAAATGATTTTGAGTCATTATCAAATTATATAAAAAAGCAGCTAGAGCTATTATGATATGTTGTAGAGATAAAAAATGTTTACAAATGAGCTTTTAGATGTTATATAAGACTACCAAAAATATTGAAAGAGTTGTGATTTTCAACTCTAGATGACGAAAAAATACTTATACAAATTGACACTGTAAAACAAGAATACAAATATGAATCTGATAAAAAAATTATTGATAAGTTCGATATTTATAAAATTATAAATGTTTGCCCTGTAAGTATAATATTATCCAAAAAAATTCATGCTTTGTTGGATAGAAAAAGAGTAAAATGAAGAGATCTATTTGATATAGTATATTTGTATAGATTTTCAAAGCCAGATTTCAGCTATTTGGAAGCTAAAACTGGTATCCAAAACAATGAACAATTGAAAATAAAATTACAAGAATTTATGAAAAATATAGATCTAAAAGAAATTGCAAAGGATGTAAGAGTATTTTTGATAAATCAAAATGAAATAGATAGAGTATTGAATTTTGATACTTTTATAGATAGTTTGTAAAATAAAAATAATTTAGATTATTAAAGCAAAAATAATGAATTTGAAAGCATTAATAAGAGAGTGAAAATGATTCATCATCAACAATCATCCAATCAAAATTTACAAAAGAAATAAGTTCAAAAAAGAATTTCTAATAAAGAAACCTATTGAAGAACTAAATATGAAAGAGATAAAAGATTTTGAAATATACACTGTTGCATTCAATAATTGGCAAGTAATAGAATTTTTATCAATTTTGATCAAGAAAAACTTGATAGATGAACATAAATTTATAGTAGTAGACAATTCCGACGATAAAGATGCATCCAATAAAATAAAAAGTATTAGTATAGAGCATTGACACTGATATATAAAATTAGCTGAAAATAAACTTTATAGCAGCCAATCTCATGGTATTGCATTGAATTATATTTTCCACAACTACATTCAAAAAAGAAATCCAAAGTATTTTGGAATTATAGATCACGATATTTTCCCTATCAAAAAAACTTCAATATTAGATAAGTTATCGAATCAAGACTTTTACTGATATCTAATAGACAAAAACAGAAGATCTTATACTGGGGATGCTTGGATGCTGCGGCCTTGATTTTGCTTTTACAAAAATATATTTACAAAAATGGACTTTAGTGTGAAAAAATCCTTTTTCCCATTATTTGCATTAGATACTGGATGATGAAACTACAAAAAAATCTACAAAAAATACAATAAAGAAAATATACAATTTTGTGAAAGAAAAGCATATTGAATCACTCATTGATGAGAAACACAACTTGTAGATTATGCTGATATGTTAGATTTGTCATGATTTAATATTTACGAAAAATATAACCAAATATTTGAGCTAATACAAGAAGGTGAATGGTATCACAAATGAGCCACTTACTACCTTTGAGACAAAAAATCAAACGAATACAAAAAATACTTACTAAAACAAAATAGTTTTTACAAAGAGTTCAAAGAAAAATATTTTAAATAAAACAGTTTTGGAAAATGGTAAATTAAGATTATAATTCTTTTAGTTATATAATTATACTACTAAAAGAATTGAAAAAAATAATTTTTAAAATAAATTAAAATAATTCATATGCTAGAGAAGAAAAAAAGATTATTATTTATAAATCCTGTAGAACACTTTGTATATTATTGATGGTATTATTTATTTGATAAATTCTACGAATTAATAATTTATAACCAAGAAGAAAGAAACATATTTGGGAAAAACTACAAAATAAATTGCAAAAAAAACTATTGAATAAAATCTAATCCATTTATAATATTTGACAAAAAAGATATAAATTATTGAAAAGATGATATAATTATTATAGGTGATATTTTCACTAATAATTTATGTTTTTCTATAAAGAATAAAAACACATTATATTATTCAGAATTTTTCTTAGACAAAAAATCACTAATTAAGAAAGTAATATTTTTTATTATTTGATATTTATTTTATTATAACAAAAAAATAATAGTTCCAAGTAAAATAGGTAAAAATTCTTTTAAAAAAGTAAGTAAAAATGTATTTTATTTACCACAAATATATTATTGAGACATACAAAAAAGCAAACCTGTTGGTGACATTATAAAATTACTTTTTGTATGAAGAGTTTCTCCATATTTCAAAAATACTGACTTTATGATACAAAATTATCTTAAATATAAAGAAACAAATCCTAATATTCATCTAACAATTGTATGAAGAATGGATGACCGAGATTTTCAAAATAAATACTGAAAGGAAATGGATGATTGAAATATTTCATATTTGTGATTATTAAGTCAAGAAGAATTGTTTGAAGTTTATAATAATCACGATATATTGTTATTATGCTCAAAAAGTGAACCAATATGATCAGTTGTTCAAGAAGCAATGGCTAATTGAATGTGAATATTATTAAGCAAATACTCTGGAAGTGCTAGTTACATTGAAGAATGAGTAAACTGATATACATTTGATCCTCATGAAGATGATGATTTTATAAAAAAACTTGCAAATATTTGCAATGAAAAAGATAAAATAAACTTATTCAAAGAAAATTCATATAATCTAATTAAATGAAAATATTGGTACAAAAATGATGAATTAATAGATAAAATTCATAATGATTTAGTTAATTTTGTAAATAATGGATAAAATACTTTTCGTAACACAATCATCTCAGGATGCAATAGATAAAGTAAATCAATCAGTACTAAAAGAATTAAATAATGTAAAACATAACTTTGATTTTTTTCAATTAAACAAAAAATGAGAAAATAAAATAGAAATAATCATAAATTATATTTTAAATAGTATTAAATTGATTATAAAATCTATAAAATACAAAAAACTGTATTTCTCTCGGGAAAATCCTTATGCTTTAATAATAAAAATACTTTTCAAAAAAAAAGAAATATTTATGTGTGTACATCATGTGGAAGATTATTGGAAAGATACTTGAGTA
>JAZHDC010000074.1:0-5146 GCA_036541305.1 Candidatus Absconditabacteria bacterium | reverse complement strand
AATCATCTACTACAAACTTACTTTTCACTGGAGTAAAGTCTTCTGTATATCTCGCAACTCACTTTGATACTCTAACCTCATCCATAAATCAATTAAAATAATTTGCATCACTAGCATTTTTCCCTAGTTGAAAACTTAATGCTCAAGATGGCTTTACAAAATTAGCAGAACTTAAAGATCAAATATTCAATCAATTTTTATAAATCTTTACATTACTTCCATCATAAACTACTGCACAATGATTTAGCTTTCAATCAGAAAATACATTTCAAGGAATTACGATTTGAGATAACCAAGTTCAATTCCAAAATTGGAAGTAAGTAGATCATACATATTGAGCCAAAACATATTGGTGTCAATTAGTAGAATTCCATCATGCAAATCATCATCATTTACCAAAAAACGTTTGAGTTAAAGTACTTTCAGATTGAATCCACATTTCTATAGTAAAAGGCTCATTACTCAATCACAAATCAAAATCAGTACTATTAGCAACTGACAAATAATCAGTAGTTCAATTGAATCTTGCAAATCCACTTCATACTGCTGGTGATACTTGCTTTGTATCTCATACTAAATTTATAGTTGTATTGGAAGCACTACTATCTACATAAGTCTTCATATTATTTATATTATCTCATTTTATCAGTAATACAGTTTCTGCTGCTAGAATACAACTTGTTCAGTTGAAACTTGTTCAATTTATACATTTTATAAAACAAGGTGATGAATTATCTGAATCTTGCCATACTTGATTATCTTCGGTAGGAGTTCAAGGAGTCAATGTAGCATTTACTGATGAAATAGCTGAACAATTTTTCACTGGTTGTTCAATTTCATCATCAAGAGTTAAACTTGGAGAATAATTGGATATTGCACTGGAAATTATATTGTTTGCATCAACTAAACTCAATCAGGATCAAGTTAACATAGCAAGAATTTCATCAGTATTATTAGATGAAATTCAACCTGAAATACTTACTCAAACTTTGTCTCATTGAAAAATATTTGTACCACTAAGCAAATCATACTGGTTGTTAACATATCAAGTGATAAACATACTTGGCAAGTAAATAAATCTATCTTGAACAACTATTCATTTCAGAGATTTACCTACATACCTATAAACCAAATCATCTGCACTAGCAGTATTCATAGCAAACAAAAATCCATTATCCAAAGTAACTTGATTCTCCATAATTGCTCTAATCATATAAGTTTTTTTGTCATCCACCAATGAATAATCATAGTTTCAATAAATTCTATCTCTTGGAACTTTATTCAAAGTTCATATTGATTTTACTACTTGGTCCCCAAACTTACCTTGATTTAGTATCCTCGTTCACGAATATAGCAAAACATTGTTTTCATCTGGTAGAGGTAGCTCATCATTTTTTGTCAAAGCTATTTCTAGTGCTGTCTTGATAGTAGACAAATCTGAGATTCTCTGTGCATCTCTTCCTTTACTCATCCACTGAGTAAGTAGCAAAAATGCAGTTGCTCATAGTACTGCGATAATAGCAATTACTATAATTAGTTCTATTAGTGTAAATGATTTTAGTAGTTTTTTTAGTTTTTTTGCCATAATTTTTCTCTATAAAATAAAAATTAATAATTTATAAATATTTATTTTTAGATTTCAATTAATAATTACAAGAATAAAATATATTATTTATCAATGGAAAAAAAAACTTGAAATAGGAAAACAATTAACTATAATAATTATAATATATATTCAATAAGATATTGTTTTGTTTATATTGTACCTAGAGTCATTATATTTATATATTTAAACAACAGTGATATGATTGGGAATAGAAAAAAATTTATTGAATGAATAGCTCAATGAGCATGATTAGTAACTTTTTTAGTTGCTAGTAGTCTTGTTTACTGAACATGGAATAACATTTCATCAGTATCTGATTGACAAACTTTACAAGCATCTACTCTGAACAATATAATTAACTGACTCAACTTAATTGATGAAAAGCAACTTCCTACTTCTTGGGCATATTTCGATTGATCTACTTGTTCTACTACATGTGTAATATATGATAGCTACAATATTGATAGAATTGAAAAAGTAGCATCAGGCAAATACAATGTATATTTTAGCACACCTATGAATAATATTAATTATGCTTTTATGGTAGGAAGTACTGATGAATCAGATCATGCATCCCTCTCAAGATGGATGAATCCTTTGATAAGAGAAACCAATTATGTGCAAATACTTACTGAATATGTTGACGGTAGAAATCTTGATCATGCTAATATTTCTTTTTCAACATATTGATGAAAATAGAATCAATTTTTATATTCATTTGATTTTGAATTAAAATTATTTTATAGGTATTATTTTTGTAATGCGTTTAATCATTATTAAGCGCAATTTATAAGTGAAATTATGTATGGGTAAAAAGAAATCAATAAACAAAGATATTCCAAAGGAGAAAAAAACTTATAAAGCATGAAAACTAGACAAAGAAAAATATTTTGAGCACAAGTGAAGATTAGATATTAATGTTTCTTGGGAAAATTACGTAAATGATATAATTAATAGTGAAGAAAATACTGAAAATTGAGTTATAGCTGACATTAGTAAATGAAATCACACAAAAAACTTTACAGTAATAAATTTACAATCTAAAGAACGAATACGAGCTCAGTTACACAACAAATTACCTAGGAATTTGTCACAACAAATTTGTATTTGAGATAAAGTAAAATATGTTTTCAATGATTGAAATTACTACATTACTAAAAGAGAGATTAGAGAAAATATTATTTCAAGAATAAAATGAGACAATACAAGATTCTCACAATTTTCCAAATATGAGCAAGTTATTGCCTGTAATATAGATTATTGAGTAATTGTTTGTTCAAGCAAAAATCCAGATTTTCATTCAAATTTCTTGGACAGATATATTATATTATTCCAAAATTGAAAAGTAAAACCACTAATTGTAATTTCAAAATCAGATCTAGGAAAACCAGACAATAATATTTTAGACTGGTATACAAAAAGTTTGTGAATAAAACGGATATATTGTTCAAATGAAACATGAGAATGAATAAATGAACTAAAAGAAATATTGTATTGAAAAACTGTAGTAGTTGTTTGAAATAGCTGAGTATGAAAGTCATCTATAATAAATAGTATCAACAATAAAGATATAACTAAAACTCAATGAACTAGCAAGAAACGATGAGAATGAAAACATACAACCACTAAAACTCAAATGTATCAATGGATGGACAATTCGTATATTATTGATACACCGTGAATTCGTAGCTTAGAACTAATGGAAATTGATAAAAAATTATTAAAAGAGTATTTTAGTGAGTTCAAAGAATTTGAAACTAATTGTAAATACAACGACTGTAATCATATACTTGAAGATGATTGTTGAGTAAAAATCGCAGTAGAAAAATGAATTATTTCCAAGGATAGATACAATAATTATGTAAAAATTCATAATAAGATTTAGTAGACTAGGATTTGGATGACGATGACGATTTGGATTGGGGAAATAATAAATATACGAATGTAGGGACACTCAAATAGAGTGTCCTAAACAGTAATAATTAGTAATTATTCTTTCGATTCGCCTATCCGGCGGGGACCAGAATTGCTTCGCAATTAGCAGATTGCGATAGTAAATTGTACATAGTATTAATAATCCACCACAATCTCCAATCGCTATTGCTATTTGCTAAAAGCTATTGCGAAGCAATCTGGTTTTTGTCGCCGGTTTCAATTTTTTATAAGTAATTATTATTTCCTTGGACTAAGTACTGAGTACTGAGTACTATTGCGAAGCAATGTCGCTATTGCGAAGGAATAATAATGTTGACAAATATTAAATAAATTGTATAAGATATTATTTACATTTATTAATAATTTATATAATGGATTTGAGTATTTGAAAGAATAATCAATCAATAAATAATAAATGAGATAAATCTAAGTGATGAGAAGGATTAACCAGTAAAAAGATATGAGAACTAATTTCCAAGGATTTGTGATATGAATTGTATAATAATTATTGAATTTCTATTATTAATGAAGAAAAAACGATACTAGATAAAATAGTATTTGAAGATAATAATTTGGAAAGAGTAAAAATAGAGCTTTTAGCAATTAGAGAACTTTGAAAAATTTCTGATTCTCAAGAATACAAGAAAACCAAGCATAATCCAAGTTGGATTATGAATTAACTGGAATCATATAGAGAAAGTAAGAATCTAATAGATGTAGATGGAAAGACTATGTTAGAAACTTATCTTAATCGTTGATATAAGTATAGTTTAGCAATAGCAGAAATACATGCATATAGAAAAATTATAAATCTTACTGCCCCAACTGAACTAAGAATTGCTTCAATGTTCCTAAACAAGAAAAAACCGATTATAATCCTTCAAGAAATAATTAAATTTAGGAAAAAATAATTTATAATTGAATTGTGTATATAAAATAATTATAAATATCATAATATTTTGTGAATAAATAATAAAAAATGAAAAAAGAAAAAAAATATTATGTAATTTGGGAAGGAGAAAAAACTTGAATTTTTGACAACTGGGAAGATTGCAAAAATTATGTAATCTGAGTGAAAGGTTCAAAATATAAATCATTCACATCTCTAAATGAAGCTAAAATCGCTTTTGAAAATCAATACGAAGATTACAAATGAACTAGTACCAAACCAACACTAACAGATGAACAAATAAAATTTTATGGAAAACCTATTATGGAAAGTATTTGTGTAGATTGAGCGTGGAATACTGAAAATTGACTAATAGAATACCAGTGCGTAAAAACTGATACTAAAGAACTACTATTTCACAAATGACCATTTGAAGATGGAACTAATAATATAGCAGAGTTTTTGTGACTTGTGCATGCTTGTGCCTATTGTCAAAAACATAAAATCAAATTACCTATTTATAGTGACTCTCGTACAGCAATTAGTTGGGTTAGGAAAATGAAAGCAAATACAAAACACAAAAAAAGCTCAAAAAATGAACAATTATTTGACCTAATAAGCAGAGCTGAAAGTTGGCTAGAACAAAATAAAATTCAAAATAGAATCCTAAAATGGGAGACAGTTGCATGGTGAGAGATTCCAGCAGATTTTGGTAG
>JAZHDC010000073.1:0-5160 GCA_036541305.1 Candidatus Absconditabacteria bacterium | reverse complement strand
CCTAGCTCCCAGACCTTTGCCCCTCAAAATGTTATATCTGATTTATTGTCTGGTGTAGGCAATTTGTCTTTGCTAGTAATACTAATATTTATTGCTGTATCAATTCTACTTAAATCAGATATTTTTCTACTATCCCTACTTTTACTCATCCATTGTGAAAGCATTAGAAAAGCAGAGGCTCATAGTACTGCTATTATTGCTATTACAATAATCAGTTCAATTAGTGTAAAACTTTTTAGGAATTTATGGAGTTTTTTTGACATTGTTATTTGTTGATTATAAATGATTTTTATTCTATGTAATAACTATTAAGTTCAGCAATTAGTAATTATCCAATCAATTTAGATTATTTGGGAAGAACTTATGACAAATTATGAATATTTAAAATCTGAATTACTTATTATTTAAGATTTAAATTCATTAAATATATGTTTCATCAAATAAAGATATATGCTTTCAGTTTTGATATTTAATAGTAATATGTTGAATATGATCAACAAGTTGTTCACCATGCAACGCAACAAGAAGGTCAGCAGGCTGTTGGATACTGAATACATATAGTAATTTCTGATGTACAAATACTGCTATTATTTTCCCAACTTCAGTTACAATCCTCATCAATATTTGGAGTAGGTGATGCACTTCAAGAAGTAGTAGAACAATTTAAACTTCATAAAGTTCATAAAACAACACTATCACTTGTTCTTATAACCCTTACTTGTACTAGATTCCAATTTCAACTATACCATCAATCTCAAGGTAAAGTTACACTTTGATTTGAAATAGTAGTATCACAGTTATAAGCATTATCTGATATATTTGTCCAAGTTCAATTTTTATTATATTGTAATTTACAACTTCATCCATTTCAAGCTCAAGCAGTCCATGAAAATGTAAATGTTTTATTTCCATTTGATTGAGATAATGACAATCAAGTTGGATTCGATTGTTCTATTAGATTAATAGTCTTCGATACTATTTCGGAAATATTTCCCGCCCCATCTCTAAATCTTACATAAACAGTTTTCGTTCCATCTCAACTATTTAATGAATGAGATATCGAACTCGTACATTCAGTCCAATTAGTCGGATTAGTTTCGTTACCAAAAGCTACTTGTATTGGATTACTTCAAGCAGCATCTATAGGACAAGTAATATTCAATGTAACTGAAGTTGAATTTGTAGCCGCATCTCATCAATTAATATTGAAATCTCATCAAATTGGTGGAGTCATATCTAGACAACTATTCTCACTTTGAGTAAAGTTGCTATCACAACTTTGAACTAATGGACTTCATAAAACAATATTTTCCAATGTTCAATTATTACAAGTTCATTGCAATGTATATTTGTAAGTTCAATTATTTTCATTTACAGTTTGGTCTATCTCAAATCATAATCAATTATTAATATCTGAAATGTCAAAACTCATTACAATACCTGATAAAGATGTTTGAGTAATTGTATCAGCTTCACAATTACTGGCTGGTCATACGGTACAGTTAAAATATTTATAAGTATCTAAATCAGCATTATTACTACCCTCTTTCCACACTCAGTTTTCACACTTAAAGTCCTTTTGGTGAGTATCACAACTTTGTCAGTAAGCTACACTGCTTTCTTTGTAAAATGATTTTGTTTGTCAATGAGCAGTTCAGTCACAACTTAGATACTGCACAGTTACTTTTTGGTTGCTTACTTTTTTCAACTCTGCACTTACTATTTCATCTATTTTCTCATCCTCTAAATCTGGAGTTAACTCTTTCATATAAACTGTCCCACTATAAATATCTGCAAATTTTGTCTTGAATTCGTCATATTTAGTTGGTTGAGTTAATTCACTTATATCTCATGAAAATAATGTTTGTACTTGCAACTTATTTTTTTGTACCTTTCACAACTCATAATTATTTTTATCACTCCAAAAATATTCATTTGCTAAAGTATAGTTAGTTCAAGTAAACTCATCTACTATCAAACTTGGTGCTGGAATAATTACATCGTCTGTTCATATTTTAGCTACAATAATTGATTGGTTATAGTTTCATTGTACTTTGGTATAGTAGCTTTGGGCATAAGTTCTACTTAAATATTTGGAAAATTGTTCGTTCTCAATAATAGTTCACAGTTGGTATTTGTTGTTCCATACTGCATATCTATACAAAGCTTTAGTGGTCGGGTCAGATGGTGTCTTTGTCAAAGCTCCCCCAATCTGATTCACTGCCTCATCTCCAAAATACCCTAGCTCCCAGATTTTTGCCCCTCAAAATGTTATATCTGATTTATTGTCTGGTGTAGGTAATTTGTCTTTGCTAGTAATACTAATATTTATTGCTGTATCAATTCTACTTAAATCAGATATTTTTCTACTATCTCTACTTTTACTCATCCACTGAGAAAGCATTAGAAAAGCAGATGCTCACAGTACTGCTATTATTGCTATTACAATAATCAACTCTATTAGTGTAAATGATTTTAGGAATTTATGGAGTTTTTTTGACATTGTTATTTATTTAAATTTTAAATATTATAAAATAAATAAAATCAATTATTAATTACTAAATCAAGGTATAGTATTATTTACTTTTTCAGATATTATTACTAAATTATTGTTGTAACCTTGATTATGCTGGGAATTGTTGTTATTCCAACCGATATTTCAACTTCTAAAAAAATTCAAGTCAAATACCATTGATAAATCAAAATTATCTGTGGTCACTCATTTAGGTAATATATATTTACCATCATCTCATTTTATTGCTCATCATATTGTGTTATATGAATATAATGCTCATTTTATAACTAATTGTTTATTCAATAATTGAGTTCTATTTGTACTGTCTACATAGTCTGATATTTTTTTACTACCATTATACATACTTACTAATCATCCATCTGTATATATAAATGCCTTTATTACACTTACATTTGGTGTTACATATATGTTTCAATTATTTTGATCACTTTGGTTAGTTTTCAATACTACTATTCATATTTGATTTTCTATATTTTGATCTATTGTTAGATTTCAGTTTTCTAAATATATTGTACTTATTTTATCTATTTTTAATTCTGATATTTTTGCATCATTTTTCAATATCATTATTTGACTATTTCATCACCTTGACTTTGTTTCAACATCTTGTATAACCTTACTTCTTATTTCTGGTTTATATAGGCTTGAATAGTTTTTTCACTGTCATGATATATAACTTTTTCATTCTAATTGTGATAATCATACTATCTTAACATTATCAAATTCTTTTGATTTCAAAATCAACTCTTTGTTGTCGTTTGGTTCTTTTGTTCCTGAAAGTCTATAGACAATGTTTTTACCTCACAAAGTATATTTTATTACTGGTGAGTTTAATAATTCAAATTGTCAAATTGTATCTTTTCATTGATAATTTATTCTTAAATCAATTTTGGGATTAGAATTCAAATTAGTTTCATTTCATATCTTTTGTATAACATATAATGGATTATTAGTTTTCATACTAGATTTATAATTTTGTATTGTATATTGAACATTCAATCACAACATATTACTTACTATCAAATCAATATTGTTTTCAAATCATACTTTAACTTCATCATCCTCTATCGAAAGCTTACCTATATAAGGTTTTAAAAATCATATTTTTATATTGTTAAATTCTTGATTTGTGAATCAATTTTGTCATTTTAGACTAAATGATAATTTTCACTCTAAAATAAAAGGTACTACTGACTTGAAATTTATACTTATGCTATTTCAATTAACTATTACTCTACTAAATTCATTTCAATTTTGTCAACTTTGACTTATTTGATCTACATATGCAATTTTATAATAATTTACACTTGTAATTGATGAACTTCACCATCATGCTATTCACTCACTTGGATATCATATTACATTAAAATTAATTGAACATTCTTCATTATTATTAGCATACTTGCTTATATTATTACATGTTGAATTTCATTTATCATAACTCAAACTTAAATTTATTTGCTTTGACGATTCAGGTCTTGGTGAATCTCATGGACAACTACTTGATACATATACAGTTGTGCTTCCATAGTTTGGAGAAACTGATCTACTTTGAGTACAATTATTTTTTCCACTAGTCCAATTAGTATTTAAATTACATTGTGACCAACTTCATACTGACCAACTTGATATATAACTACAAGTTTTTGTTGGCGGTGGTGGTGGAGATACTGGAACTGGAGGTGTCACTGGAGCTGGAGACAGGCTCCTTGTTCTGTTTGATCAATTTGCACAACTGTAAACAATTGTTCATGCAGATGGGTTAACTGAATGAATAGTAATAGTATGATCTCAAGGAATAATTGTTGGTCAAACAGTATTTTGAAAATTATTTAACTGATTCACCGCACTCACATAAGAACTACTTCAAACTCAATTTACAGATGCATTTACTACATTCTGGAGCAAATTTCATTGTATAACTTCCCGCCGTGGCATTGCTTCACAAGAATATAATAAAGTAAAAATAAATAAGATTAAAGTACTAATTAATAGCTTTAGATTCATTATTATATTTTATTTATTAAAAGCTTCTAGTATCATTTTGAATTTTTCATCATCTTTTACTTTTTCAAAGACTCAATAGTTTTCTTTTTGGATTTCTCAAATAAACAATACAAATCATGGAGTTTGTCAATACATAATACTTTCTGCTAAACTCTTTACTGCTAATTCATTATTTCATAACTCCAAATTACACAAAGATATAAAATATAATATTTTTCATTTTACTGCAGGTCTTTCATATCACATCAATGTATTATCAATATCTGCTTTTACTAGACTTTCTTCAAAGTACTTTAACGCTTTTTCATAATTCTTATTATCATAACTTAACATTCAAAGTAATTCATATCATCAAGATAAATCTTTGTACAAAGAAATTGATTTTTCCAAATCTTTTTCAATTAATTGAGGTTCTCACAAACAATATAAGTTTGACATAGCCCTTCCTAGATAAGCTGATGCATAATGAGGATTAATAGATATTGATTCATTTGCATATTTTTTACTATTATTACACTTTTCTTCTATAGATCATGATCATAATAATGTTACTGAACTTAATTGAAAAAGTGTATATGACTTTGTCTCTTTATCATTTTCAATGGCTAAAGAATATT
>JAZHDC010000072.1:0-5169 GCA_036541305.1 Candidatus Absconditabacteria bacterium | reverse complement strand
TTATTTCAGTTTGATTATAATTATATTTTTTTTGACTTATTAAGTAATCTATATTTCTTATTATATTAAATAAAAAAAGCGGCAGGAATTCCTACCGCTATTAAATGTTAATGTTTTTTGTTTTTAGTGTAATCTTTTGCACACTTTGAACAACAAAGAATTTTACCATCTGCGTTCATAAAAATGTTTTTTTTAAAATTGATTTCCCCTTTGCATTGTTCACATTTCATTTTTTCTTTATTCATAAATAACCCTTAGTTAATAGTTTTGATTTTGAATTATATATTCATAAATAATTAATAATCAATAGATTTTTTTTAATTCTTTAAATCATATATAGATTATACATTTCATCAAATTATTTATTGAAATCTAAAAAAATATCTTTACAATTATAATCGTAAACACTATTATGTATCAGTTTTAATATTTGACATTTTATAAAAAAATGTTTTTAATTATTGGATTGTCAATATAATTTGTATTTTATCATTAATAAATGTTAATAAAATTCAATACTATAAACAGATAAATCAATCTTTTTTTGACAAATAGAATTGTTTTGTTATAATTATTTAATTTATTATTTACTACAAATAATGTCACTTGAGAAAATAGAGTCCATTGATAATTTTAAAGAATTCCTTGATACAGTATTTATCTGAGCTATGGATAAAAGAGCTTCAGATATTCACATAGAACCTCAAAAAGATAACTTAACTATTAGATTTCGTATAGATTGAGATTTACATACATTTTATGAAATTTGAGCTCAAAACAAAGAAAATTTGCTTACTCGTATAAAAATATTAGCTCAATTAAAAATTGATGAAAGTAGAATTCCTCAAGATTGACAGATAGTTTATCCACTAAATTGAGATGATGTTGATATGAGAGTTTCAACTTTCCCTATTATTCATTGAGAAAAAATAGTAATTAGAATTCTAAAAAAGGATTTTTCATTACTTGATATCAATCAATTATGATTTTTGCAGTATAATTTAAAAATTATCAAAAAGGCTCTAAAATTGAAAGAATGATTGATATTGGTTGCTTGACCAACTTGATCTTGAAAAACAACCACTTTATATGCATTATTAAATCACTTTAATCCAGCGGATCATAATATCTCTACTCTCGAAGATCCAGTAGAATACAAACTTAGATGAATTAATCAATCACATATTAAATCTGAAATATGATATACTTTTTCTGTTTGACTTAAAACTCTTTTAAGACAAGATCCAGATATTATACTAGTTTGAGAGATTCGTGATAAGGAAACAGCAATGTTAGCAGTAGAAGCCTCTCTTACTTGACACTTGGTTTTGTGAACAATACATGCTAATGCCTGAATTTGAGTAGTAGAAAGACTTGTAAATATGGGTATTGAACCTTACTTGGTTGCATCATCTTTGAAATTGATTTTAGCACAAAGATTAGTAAAGAAACTATGTACCTGTTCTGTGCAAAAAGAGATTGAACAAGAAAAAATTGAATTTTTTCAAAAGGATTTGTGATGAATTTGGGACCAAGTTAAAAATAATCTTAATCTTAGATCTCCAGTTTGATGTGAAGAGTGTGTAAACACTTGATATAGGTGAAGAGTCTGAATACACGAAGTAATACCTATTGATTCTGATTTTGCAAGGTTGATAGTGTGAGGATTGGATAGAAGGGATTGGGATAGATTAATGGTTGAAAAGTCTTTAATTAGTATATATCAAGATTGATTATTGAAGACTCTTATTTGAATTACTGAGGATAAATTAGTTTTAGCTTACAAACAGTAAAAGTTATGAATTTTGAAAAATTTGTTACCTTTGTTGGTAAAAACCTTGATTTTTTTGAAGTTGATGATGTGAAGATGATAATACATTGAAAGTATTCTTCATTGATAAATTCACTAAATTCTAGATATCAAACAGAACAAGATAGAAGAAAAAAAGCAAAATTGGAATATATTGTTGGATTCTTAATGAAGTTTTTAAATGATTATAATAAATTTTCTTTCAAGTATGATTATGATAAATGTGCTTCATTTGATAGTTACAAGTACTGGTTTGACTATTATCTAAAGAATAATTTTCTTACTAAATCTGAGCAAGTATTATCAGATATCAAAATGAAGTTTCCTGAGCAAGTAAAATCAATACAACAATTAGAAAAATCTTTTGAAAAGAAAAAGAGAGATTATTCTGCAGAATTTTGAAAAATAAAATCTAATGTTGAGAAGTCGAATCAATTAAAATATATTGAAATGCTTGTAGGTCAATGAAATTATTGACAAGCTATGTTTGAAGTACTAAAGTGTCTTAAGGAATATCCTAATGATCCTCAAATCAAAGAATATTTGAAAAGAATAGATAAGTTGAAATCTTCAAATTTATTACAACAAGTTGATTTAAATAAGTGATTTTTTGAAAAAGTTTGATTATTGTCATTAACCAAAACTGATATACTAAAGAAATCAGATATAAGTAGTATTTATTGAAAATTAAATTTTATGATTTCTAACTCAGACTATGAGTGATGATTAATGTTAATTAAATATGTTAAAGAAAAATTTAAACTTGAAGATCCAAAATTAGTAAAATATTATAACAAATTTATTGAATTGAAATCTAAAATACACCAAAAAAAGCAAGGTGTCGAATATAATCTTGAATTGAAAAGTCTTAGATTGTTAGTGAAAAATAAGCAATACCAAGATGCTACTATCAAATCAAATTCTATTCTTAAGAAATACCCATTTATAGATAAGAATGAAGTTTTCAAAGTAATACAACAAATAAATAGAGAGAGAACGGCTATGATTAGATGAAGAAATAAATCTAAAGCAGATCAATGGTTAGATGACATGATGATGAGAATATCTCCATTATCTAAGAAACAATTATTGGTTTTTTATGAAAAAATGGCATGGTTTTTGAGAGCAAAAATGGATATCAAGCTTTCTATGCAAGTAGTTTATTATCAAGTAAAAGAGTATTGATTGAAAAGTTTTGTAAAATGACTTTTGGATTGATTGGATTCGTGAATGAAACTATCAGAAATCCTTAGATGGAATAAGATGGTAAAAAAAATGGATATTGCACTTATCAAAATATGAGAAGCAACTGGTAAATTATGAGATATGTTCCAATTGATTCATACTGCTTACAAAAAACAAGCAGATAGAGCAAAAAAAATAAAAAGTGTTATGATATACCCAGCAGTAGTTATTTCAATCACATTGGTAATTTTCGTACTTTTAATATTATTTATTATTCCTAAATTCGTTGACTTTTTTGCTACTTCTTGAGTTGAATTACCTGCGATTACAAGATTTTTTATACGAATGAGTAAAGTTCTTCAATCACATTGGTATGTTTTTGTTTGATTAATTACATTTTTTATAATATTTTTCTCGGTTTTCTCTAAAACTAATATGTGAAAATTTGTTATGGGATTTATTTACTTAAAATTGCCAGTAGTAAAACAAATTATTTTTAAATCCTATGTGATATACTTCGCATCAAATTTAAGTTTGTTGTTGAATGCTTGAATTCCATTGTTAGAAGCTATTGATTTGCTAATATATTGAGCAGAGAACGTTTTCTATCAAGATGAGTTCAAAAGAATAAGATTTGAGCTGGAGACATGAGTTTCTTTTTCTAAATCAGTTTGACTTGGGTCTATCGACGAGGTTAACTCTTACACAAATAGTTATATCCCAATTGATTTAGCTTATGCTATTGATATTTGAGAAAGAACATGACAACTTTGAGATTTATTGTGAGAGGTTTCAGAAAGATATGAAGATGATTTAAATATGTTGATTAAAAACTTACAAAATCTAATGGAGCCATTTATAATTGTTTTACTATGAACTTTTATATTTGCTTTTGTAATGGCAATTTTTATGCCAATGTTGAAGATGTATAGTGTAGTTTGAAAAATGTGATGATTATAATATAAACTTATTTAAATGAAATTAATTGAAGTAGTTGTATGAATGTTTGTACTTGTGACAATACTATTATGATGAACCCGTTTGTTAATTTTATCAAACGAAAGAGCATGATTATTTTTTCATTGACTTAAAAATGAGTCAGAAAAAATTAGCTTTTATAATTATTCTCAGCATCTTGCAAATAATTGAACTTGATACTGATATTTATCAATAGGACATACTTGATTTGTTAATTCACAAATTACTTGAGATTATTATTACAATTGTCAACTTAATACTTGAAATTTAATAATGATTAACAACTATTTCTCTTGAGTTTTTTGTAGTATTGATTATAAATGAGAAATGATTTATTCATACAAATTACAATAATTTTATATATTTTTTTTAAAATGAACCTTTTGTTTAAAAGTAGTTGAGAAAATTCAACTAATTCTTTTATTAGTGATATAAATTCTAATATATCTAATGAATTATTAAATAGTTTGTGATACTGATGAACTAATTTTACTTATAATTTGTATAAATACTGCAAATATCAAGCCCAAAAATCTAATTATAATGAACTTGATTTAAGTGATTTTATCCAAGAATTAAATTGAATTGTTTGTAATAGTAATAATATGATTAGCAATGATTTGAATGTTTTATTCCAAATCCTAATTTTAGAATATTTACTAGTTTCGAATAATAATATTTCTTATTATTGATTTACTCAAGAAAAAAAATGATATGAAAAAAATCAAATTACATTTTTTCAAGAATTTAATATAATTAAGCAATTTTGCAAAAGTAATAGTATTGAGATTGAAAATTTTTCTTTTTATATTGCTTATGACTTTATGAAAGAGTTTATTCCATTTTATTGGAGTAAGTATTCTAATAAATTTTTTTATCCAGATGATTTATGCTGAGATTTGTATTATCACTGCAGTACAGTTTTGATGCAATTTTGAATAGAAAATTCTAAGGACTTTTTATTAGATATCTTTAATAATTATGAGTTGACTTGAAACTCACATTTTAACAGTTGGTGAAAAAATGAATTCTACAACTATTTAAATAATTTATAATTTCCCAAAAATATTTTCTTGAAATTTTTCAAATCATTTCTCTATTAAATCTCGTTGTTTTAGCTCTCAATTGTTGATGATCCACAATTTATTAGATGTTGATTCGAGTAAATCTCTATCGTGAGATACAATTAGTGATAC
>JAZHDC010000071.1:0-5175 GCA_036541305.1 Candidatus Absconditabacteria bacterium | reverse complement strand
ATACTTAATTTTATTCTTACTTTGACTTGACTTTTCTCATAATAAGACTCCGAGATGGAAGGATACAATAACCATTACTGTATCTTGCCCTTTTCAAGGGAAAGACCAAAGATAGGGTTCAATAATACTATAAAGTTTAAAGAAGGGGTGAAACTGTATAAAGGTTTAATTATATTTTTCCTGTTTACATTTTACATCTTTTCTATGTAATAATATAAAATCTCTTGAATTTTAAAAGGATTTCATTACATACGATTATGGTTTAATATATTGGAAATGTCAACTAGAAATTGGAGGAATTATGTTTAGTACAAAAAGTAAGGGAGAAGAGTATGACAAAGTGAGTGTTATCGTGATGTCACGAGTTCAAACACCAGATTGTCCAAGGTGTAAAAGCAGTATCGATACTTCACAAACAAAGATCGCAGCTGCAGCAGGTAGAACTGTATGTAAATGTCCAATCTGTAAAACAAATGTAATGCTCGTAAGACCTTCTATCAAAGAAATTGAGAATCCACTTTTCATTCCACATCTTTGCACGAAATTCGTACCTACTTCATTATTGCCAGTTTTCCCTAGTATTCATGACAATTAATTAAACAAAAAAATTGCAAAAAATGTCCCTCGTATTCGGGGGACTTACTTATAATACAAAAAGTAGAATCTAACCAATTCTACTTTTTTATTTGGGAATTAATTTATTTGTTTCAAAATTAATTTTTTTGAAATATAGTTTTTAATCAAGGTGCTATTTTTTTGATTTTTTTCCTAATATTTACATTTTCATAGTAAAGAATAGGAGTTACAAAAAGAGTAAAGAAAGATCACATTGCAAGACCAAAAACTACAGTATATCATAGTCATGCCCAGAATTCATCTTGCATTGCAATTGGTAATAGTCAAAAACAAGTAGTCAATGTTGTTACCATAATTGGTTGCAATCTACTTTTCCCTGATTCAATCAATGCAGTAACAAATTCAAGTCATTTTTTGATATTTTGATTGATAGTTTCTATTAGAAGAATTGCATCATTCACAACAATTCAAGTAAGAGAAATAAATCAGATTCCAAAGGTCATACTGTAAGCATTTCCAGTAACATATAGTCATATATTCACTCACAATAATGCAAGTAAAACACTATACAAAATAATCAATGGTTGCGAGTATGAACTAAATTGTAATACTAATGTTGTAAATATCAAAATTAGTGCAATTAGAAATGATACTCAAGTTGCAATAATCAAATCCATATTTTCTTCATTTTCTCATCATTTCATAAATGAAATTCATTCTGGATATTGATAATTTTCAGCAAATTCTGTAAGATTAGTTTGTATTTCCAAAGTAGGAGCATCTGGTTGAGTATCTGCTTCCACTTTAATTGTAATTTTTCAATTTTCTCTAGAAATTGAAGCAACAGAATTATCAAATTGATAATCAAGTACTGATCATAGTTTTATTTCTCAATTTCAGGTTTTTATTGCTATATTTTCTATTTGATCTGGAGTCGCACTATCATCAAATTCATCAAATTTCAAAACAATATCTTCATCATCAAATTCTCACCTTAAAGTTCATGATTTCATTCAGTTCATTGAAAGATATACTTGTCACATAATATCTCAAGGAGTTAGATTTAAACTTCTAAGTTTATCTTTATCGAATCTAAACACAAATTGTCATGGTGTCTCTTGACTAGAATTTGTAATATTTTTTACTCATTCTACTCATCTTAGATAGTTTTCAAATTCTTTGGATACTTCTATTAGTTGTTTAAATTTTTTGTTAGAATCAGAAACAAGTTGTACTCAAATTGGTTTTCAAGAAGGAGGTCATCAAGATGCTATATTAACTTCATATTTTAGTCATTCTTGTTCAAGATATGAGATTTTGTTTTCAAGATCGTTTGTAATATCAAATACATTTCTCATTCATTTTTCTTTTCTTTTAAGTTTAGCAATCAAATCAATACTAATTTCTATTCTATAAGAACTTAGAGATATATAGTAGTTTTTCAATTCTGGTATTTGTGAAATGATTTCTTCCACTTTAGGTATATATTGTTCCATATATTCTTTGGTTATACCATTTTTGGATTCAATATTCACACTAAAATAATCAACATCTTGTGCTGGGAATAAAGAAAAGTTTGCTATCAGTGTTTGTCACACAGTTGCAAATGACACGATTAAAAGTACTACAGGCATAAATATCATTCACCATCTATATATGCCTCTACTTAATAGTTTATTTATAATTGTCTTGTAATTGTTTGATATTGAGTCAAAAAATTCATCACGATAAACATAAATAACAAGTACAATTATTCATACAATGTATGTTCGAATTGTTGGGAATACATTTAGATAAAAGTATTGTAAGGCTCATCATATTATTAAAAGTCAAAGAATTTTTCATGCATTCCATCTGTTCTTTGGCTTTCAATCATCTTTTCATTGTCTTTCATATTTTAGTAACACTTTTTCTTCTGGCAATAGAAACTCTTCTATATTTTCATTTTTTCAATAATATTTTTTAGGTTTGTTGAATATGTAGAAAACTGCTGTAAGTAAAGTCAAAGATAAGAATAGTCAAGCAACTAAAGTAGAGAAAATTGTTATAGGTATGTACGCTAAGAATTTTCCCATTATTCAAGGTAAAAACATCATTGGCAAAAATGCTGCAACTGTTGTGAATGTTCCTGACATCAAAGGAAATTTAAACTCCTTTACTGCTAAAAGAACTGCACTCATAGGATTATATCAGATTTTCATTTTTTCAGTAGCTCCTTCAATAATTACAATCAAAGTATCAATTGCAATTCATAAAGTAAGAATAAGACTAAAGTTTGTAAGAAAATTCAAACTCAATCAAAGTATATTCAATACGATAAAGGTTATTAGAAATGCTAATGGTAAAAACATTGATGCAATAAATGATTCTTTTATTCAAACAAAGAAAATTAATGTAACAAAAACTAATATTAGTGTTTGCATTCAATTTTTACCTAGATTTGTGTAATCTTCAATAAGTAATTCTGATAGGTCAGTGGTATAAACTCATTGTAATCATTTGAACTCCTCTAATTTTAGAAGTTCTTCGATACTATCTTTTGCAGCTTTTGCATTTGCAAATATATTTCATCACTCTTTTTTGTTGAAGTTTAATCATACAAAATTATAACCAGTAGAATTATTAAATCACATTATTTTGATAGAGTCATCAATTGAAACTCTATTCACAATTCATATATCTTTTAATTTAATTACAGAATTGTTTTCATATTTTATAGTTAAATCTTCTAGTTCATGAATACTTTCAAATTCTCATTGAATTCTGTAATCATATTTTTGATTTCATATTTTGAAACTTCCTAATGGTTGATTTTTATTGAAAGAAGTTATAATTGAGCTTATTTGTCAAATTGATAATCACAAATCTTCAATCTTTCATTTATTCAAAATAATTTCTACTTTGAAAAGATCAGATCCACCTCATCACATCATAGGTCAATCATTTGAGAATAATGAATTAATATCAATGCTTACAATTCAATTTTTTCATTCAAGTTTGTCTTTTATAGATCTAGCTCTTTGTTCAATATATGCTTGGGAAAAAATTTCCTTGTTACCATAAAGCAAATAAGAAAACATAAGTTCATTATTAGTAGAGATCTCTGTGACTGAAGGATCTTCTGCACTTGAAGGTAAAGATACTTTGTCTACTTTATCTTTTATGTCTTGAAGAGCTTTACTAGTATCTACGTCGTTGTTAAGTTCTACTATAACTGAAGATATACCCAAAGAACTATTTGAACTAATTTTTTTTATTCAATCAATATTTTCTATTTCCTTTTCTATTTTATCAGTTATCAGATTGTCTACATCTTCAGGACTGGCTCATTCATATATAGTATTCACTCAAATTATTCAGAATTTGATGTTTGGAGAGCTTTCTTTTGGGATGCTTAATAAAGAATATACTCAAGCAATAATTATTACTCCAATAATTAGAAATGACATTTTATAGTTTTTTACCCAAAATCATCGAAATCAGCTTCTTAGTTCGCTAAGCAAATCTTTTGATATTCTATAATTCCTTTGACTTTCTACTAGATGTTCAAATAATTCTGCATCTTTTGTAATCAAATCACATAAGTTGTTATAGTTAACCAGTATTGATTCAATGTCATTTTTATTTTCTAATTTTCAATATTCAAAAAAATCAACTAGTGATAATTTAATTTGTTTTAGAGAAGAATATCAATCATTTATTAACTTAAGAATTTCGTTAATTTGTTCTTTGAGAATTATTCATGGAGTATTGTAGGATATTTTATTTATATCATATTTTTTTAGTTTTTTTTCAGCATCAAAAACTTTTTTTATAGAATTTTCTAATTGAAGTTTTATACCAATATTGTTTTTTCACAAGTATTTTTCAAATCAATCAAAGTGGGTTTTGTTTTCTTTAAGAAATGTTTGATTAATTTGAATTGAAACCTGATTTAGATTTTTTAATACTTTTTCATATTCGTATTTTATTATTTCAATAATATTTTCTTTAGTTATTATGGTTTCAGAATTATACATTATTATCTATTACAAAATTAAATTATTTTTGAATAACTATATTAAATTTTCTATTATCAAAATTTTTGATATCTGAAGTTATCATTTCTAAATTTTCATCTATTTCAGATAATATTTCAATTCTATCTAACCAAGTTTTTCCAAATGTAACTGGCAATCTTTCAAAATTTTCTCATGTAAGAATAAATATATATCACTTTCAGTTTCATTCAATATATGAGTAATTCAATGGTAATATTATTTTGTCTGATTTAAATGTAAAATCAACTTTTACAAAATCTCATATTCTAGTAATAGTTTCTTTTATTCAAACTTTTACAGTATAATTCAAATTTTGATCTGCAACATTTCATATTGATATAACATTTCAAGTATATATATTGTTTTCATATTCAAATGTAACTTCATCATTTAATGTAATATAATTTATTTCATTACTATTAAATGAAACACTAATTTCAGGTTGAGATGAGTTAACTACTTGAATTAGAGGAGTTCACATTCCCACATCTTGTCATTTATCTACAAAAATCTTTGCAATTTTACCACTAATTGGTGCTTTAACAAATAATTTTTGATA
>JAZHDC010000070.1:0-5228 GCA_036541305.1 Candidatus Absconditabacteria bacterium | reverse complement strand
TTATCTATAATGTTTTGATTTTCATCTAATATGGACTTTATAGTAAGCTCTCAAGAACTATCTTGTGAAATAAAACTATACTTGTCTCAAATTTGTACATTGTCTTTAGGCACAAAAGCATAGTACTTTTCTCCATTCACAATAATACTCTCTTTCTCAATCAGTCCAACATATTGTTTTCCTTTTACTGGTCAAGCGCTATCATGACTAATAGATGCTTCTTCTTTTTCTGGAAAGTCAGTTTTCCTATTCCCAAACAAAAATCATTCCCAGTAAGGCCTATGAGGTACATTGTCCAAAAGTCTTAATGATTCTTCAGGAAGTCGGTTTCAAGCCAAAATAGAATCAATTGCAAGTCTATATGCTTTAACAACTGAACCTACATAAAACTCTCATTTACTTCTTCACTCTATTTTCAAACCATCTACGTAGGGCATCATTTCAGCAATTCTATTGATAGTACAAAGGTCTTTGGAAGAAATAATAAAAGTGGTTCCATCTTCCTCAGTAATTTCATAAAGCTTTCAAGGTCTTTTTTCCTCTTCCATGTAAATCTTGTATTTGTATCTGCACACATGAGGACATTCTCATTTGTTAGCATCACGACCTGCAAAATACTCACCCAAAAGACATCTTCCAGAATATGACATACACATTGCTCAATGTGCAAATATTTCCAGTTCCATATTTGGAACATTCTCTTTTATCTTTGCTATTTCAGGTAGGGTTAACTCTCTTGCTAAAACTATTCTACTTACTCATAAATCATACCAAAACTGCACGGATTGATAATTCAATGTGTTTGTCTGCGTACTCAAATGAAGTGATATATTAGGCATATATTTTCTAATTATCTTGTATGTTCAAGGATCTGAAAATATTATTGCATCAGCTCACAAATCAGAAACTTTCTCTACTACTGACTCAAAAACCTTGATGTCTTCATTTCTAGGAAATATATTCATCGTCAAATAAGCTTTGGTTCAATTACTATGCAAGTCTGTAATCAAATCTTGTACCTCTTGAAAAGTCTTTACCTTGTTTTGTCTCATTCTCAAAGAAGTAAAAGGAACTCACAAATATACAGCATCTGCACCAAAATTTGATGCGATCATTGCTTTGGAGTATGATCATCACGGTGCAATTAATTCTATTTTTTTCATGTAATAATTTCAACAATAAACAAAAAGATAATAATATTTATTAATTTAAAGTCAATAAAAATATTACTAATAAATAATAAATATACTTCTAGATAAAAAACATAGTCTGTGTGTGTTTGCAATAGAATATAAAAAGCCCAAAATGTAAAAATAAAAGATAAATAATCAAACAATTATTTTATCAAACTATATAAAATATGAACCAAAATCAAAATATAGCCGTGGAAAATTGACATATTGAAAAAATAGATTATAATAAAATATTTAATATTGAACAAAATAATGATTCATAGTTCATCCACATTGGTCGCCGACTCAAATCTATTAGAAAAAAATAATCAAGCTGAACAAGAAATTACTTCTGACATACTTACACAAGAAGAATCTTTGTTGTACTGAAATCTTGCATTTATTTTGAAAGAGATAAAAAATTGAAATATTCACAGTGAAAAAATCAAAAGAGCTATTGAGGAAAATGATGAAAGTCTTAAGCATATCTTGTACTTATTGGCATATGGAGAAAATAAATCTAAAGATCATAGTGAATTTTTGGAAAATTTACCAACTCTTTGATCTAATGAAGAAATTCGTCAGTATGCAAAAATTGTAATTGATAATTATCTCACAAAGCTTGAGCAAAAAGAAATTCGTGACTCTTATAGTATGGATAATTATGATAATCTGAACATAACCAAAGACCAAGCTAAAGTCTTATACTACTCCAAAGCAAGTGAAATCCGCTATAATAATTTTGAATTGACAATGGAAGATGCTGAATGGCTGATGATATATCTAGGTATTATTGAATACGATTCTTCTACTGCATTTTTGTGAGCTTGATGAAATATCCTTAATTACTGACCAATTTGCATTGAAGAGTACTTCCCATTTGAGAATGAAGAAGAAAAAGAGTATGCAATATGAATACTAAAATCATCACAACGAAAAGAAAAAACTACTGAACAATAATATTTGATTTTCTATTATAATCAACAACAAGTCAATAAGATTTTGATATTTTTTTGTTGTATTAAGGAGGGAAATTATTATATATAGCTATAATATTAATTAATCTAAATAAATAGAAATGTTGACAGTCTTATTAATTGTAATAAATATTTTAGTGATTTTTTTGTTTTATATTTGAATATTTCATTTTATATTCAAGATATTTGATTTCCCAAATAAAAAATTAAAGAACATTTTTGTGATATGATGAATTCAGTTTTCAATAGCAACACTTATTATATTCTTGTGGTTTTTAATAGAGTTTTTCTTCTTATCTAATGCTAACTCGCCAAATGATTTGGATTATTTGTATTTCATAATACTATTAAGTACAATAATGTTTACTATCTACTATTATGGAGTAATATTTTACAAAATTTCTGAATCCAAAAAAATAATACTGATTAGTTTCAATCTAATATACTTTTTTTGATTGATTTGATGATTTGGAATTAGTATTCTTTTCCGTATGTATGTATCCAATATCTTTACAGTGTCTGGGAGTTGAATGGAAAACTATTTGAACAGTAAAAATAAGGTAATAGTAGATAAAATATACTACAAGTTCAATAAAATAGAAAGATGAGATATTGTATTGTTTCAACAACCAAACTCTGAGCATATTTCTATAAAAAGAGTTGTTTGATTGACAAATGAAAAACTAATACTAAAAGAATGAAAAGTAGAAATCTGTAATTGAAAATGTGAAGAATTAGATGAATACTACTTAGAAAATAATCAAATAACAAACTCTAATTGTAAAATTAATGAGTTTGATATCAAAGAAGGATACTTTTTATTGTGAGACAATAGAAAAGACAGTATAGATTCTAGATGTTGCTTCAATTATAATTGTGATAAATACAATAAACATACTATAAACAAAGATGAAATAATAGGAAAAGTAACAATTATACTAACGCCACATTTTAGATTTGAATAACAAAATATGAACAACAAAATTATTTTGCTACAAAATGCTGAGCTAGAAAAAGATGAGATGCTTCACTCCAAAAATCTTGCTTTATCTCCTCTTTGATCAAGAACTGTAGAAAATCTATATAATACAGGAGCTTTTGACAATATTAACATGATAATTTCTTCTCAGTACAAATCTTCCTATCTTACTGCGTATCCTTTAGCCAAAAGACTTGGGAAAAATATAATTCAAATGAAAGAATTTGATGAGATCAATCGCAACAAAGATATTCAACTTACAAAAGAAGAATACTATAATCTCAATATTCAATCCTTTGAAGATATAGATTTTACAAAATATTGATGGGAACCATCTAGAAAATGACTGGAAAGAATTGTAAAATGAATATGACTACTACAAAAAAATAATTATGATAAAAATATTTTAGTAATTTCTCATCCAATAATACTAAATTTGTATTTTGCTTACATGACAGACAATATTTATGAAATACAGAATAGATGGCACAGATGCAAACCCTGCTCTTATGGTGTAATCAATGGAAACAAAGTGCTGAAAGATATTGTATAAATTGCTAATAGCAAATAGCGATAGGAAATAGTAAATTGTATTTATAATAAACACAATCTCCAATCTCCCATCGCAATCGCTATTTACAATAACTTTTGCACCCTTCCTTTCTTCCTTCCCGATTTAGCAGATTGCAATAGTAAATAGTACATAGTTATAATCTACACTATGTACAATCGCTATCGCTATAATCAAAACTGGGGAAGACTAAAGAAGGGGTGCTACAATACTAGGAGAATAATAATTATTCGAACCTAGAACTAAGTACTAAGTACTTACACTTGGTACTATTGCGTAGCAATTTAGCAAATAGCGATAGGAAATAGTAAATTGTAGTTATAATAAACACAATCTCCAATCTCCCATCGCAATCGCTATTTACAATTGAAAAGCAATCTCTATTATAATTCATAATAACAATCAAAATGCTCCATCCTCAAACCTTACTATTCTTGAAATGACTTGCAGATTTCAACGACAAGAAATTCATGGATATGAACAGAAATATATATGAACAAATTGCTAAATCTATCAAAGTATTCACCAAAAAACTTATTGAAGAAATTGGAGAGTTTGATCCTTTGATAAAAGGAACTCCAGAATGAAAATGTGTTTTTCGTATAAATAGAGATACAAGATACTCTCACAACAAACTACCATACAAAATCAATTTTGGTATTTTTATTGCACCTTGATGAAAAACTTCAAAATATGGATGATATTATCTTCACATTCAACCTTGAGCAAGCTTTTTTGGATGAGGTATTTTTTATCCAGAAACTGTAGATGCTTATGCAGTTAGGCAGCATATTTATGAAAATCCAAAAGAGTTTGAAACTTTACTAAATGAAAAATCTTTCAAAAAAACATTCAAAAACTTGTACTCTTACCAACCTCCATTGAAAAATCTACCAAAGTGAATGGAATCTATCTGAAAACTTGATGATTATCTAAAATTCAAAGATTGGCTTGTAAAAGACATCCAAATAAGTGATGAGGAAGTTCTTAGCTGAGAAATGTTCAATATATTTGTAAATAATGCTAAAATAATGTATCCAATGATGGAATTTCTTCGTGAATGAATGGATTAGAAATTATTACTTTCACAAAATTTTTTCTCTAAAATCCCTAAGTTCTTTTGCATATTCTTGTTTAGCTTTATCTATTTCATTTTGTTTTTGGCCTTCTACTTGATCCAATTCCTTTATCATTTTCAATCTATCGTCTATTCTTGATTTACATTGATTAGCATACTCTTCACTAATCATTTTTTCTCACAAATAAAAATCTATTTCTTCGTAGGTAATAGGGTCTCAAATTTTATCAAATCTTTCATCTCCACATTGTTCTAAAAGTATTTTCTTATCTATATAATGCTGAAGGAAAAAACTTTCTATTGTAAATTTATCCAAATCTCAACTTTCCAAATATTTGAACAAATATATTGGTTTTACTGCTTTGAATAGTGTTATCATATAATCAAATTTATCTATAGATTCAAAATCTCAAGGAAGTTTGTTGTTTTGTACATATTTTAGATTTTCATC
>JAZHDC010000069.1:0-5183 GCA_036541305.1 Candidatus Absconditabacteria bacterium | reverse complement strand
TTCGATCTGATGTAACTATACTATCTAAAGGTTGAGGAAAATAAAATACTGTGTTATTGGTAAATACAGGTAAAGAATATCAATGAATAATGTTGTAATCTCAGACACTACCAATATTAAATCTTGCATTTTCATTGTATCAATCTCACAAAGCTATATTTAAATTTCATCCTGTAAGAGTAAGAATTGCTTTTTTATTGGATGAATTATTAATCTTCAAATTAGATGATATTGAAAAATCAATTAGATTTATATTAGATGGATTTACTAATTGAGTAGTAACAGTTAACATCTTTTGTGAATTATTTATCATATGTGGAACGATTCTTTTGTTAGAAGAAAAATATCACCATAGATTTCACCAATCATGACCAAATAAATTCAAATACATTATATTTACATTTTCTTTTGGCCAAAAAGTATTTTTTACACTTACTATTTCATAATCTCCTGTATAATCACTTATCAAGTTTAGATCTTTTATCAATGCATAAACATAAGATTTTCATCCTGGCTCAATTCATTTAACCTTGAAATCAGCGACTCAATTAACAGTAGGGATATCCTGAATGTTGGTAGAGTTAATTTTCAAACTACCAAATGTTCAGACTCTTACTGTTTTATCTGAATTTGTAACTGTATTTCACCAAATATCTATCAACAATACTTTCCCCTCAACATCTCAATCTAAATCAACTTGAGATTTACTTAATTGTACATCAACTGCATTTACTGTTCATGGTAACACATTCACATTAAATTCAAAATCATTTACTCAAGGGACAGAAACTATTATTTTATCATTTCAAGCTACAAAACTTGGATGAAGATAAAAAGTAAGATTTCATCATGTAATATAATACTCATTCTGCAATTTGAAAGATGATTTGTCAATTGTTAATATTTCATTTCAATCTGTAACATTTACTTTTGATTTTGTAATAATTCAAGGCAGCATTAATGAGTTTGTTGATTTTACATTAACTATTGAACTCAAATTACTTCAGTTTGTAGTTTTTAATGATAAATTTACCTGTATTAATGAATCCTCTTTTAATTGGGCTATATTATATGAGTCTATATTATAAATCTCACCAAACTTATTTGGTAAACTAAAAGATAGCAATCATCAATTAGTTATATTTTGATTTTTAGTCTTTACATTCAAAACTCACTCTACCAAGTTAATTGTTTTGCTTGCTGAAGGATATTCTATTCATCATTTCTTATATTTTTCTAAAACTCATGCTAAAAGTTTATCTTGATTTATATTTGCAGATTTAAGATTACTAGAATCGTATAAGAAATATGCATTTTTGAAGTTTGAAAAGTTAAGCTCTTTAGATAATTGTGAATTATATCAAATTCTTCACAACTCTGTTTTTATAAAATATGTTTCCAATACTCTTCATACTGGATTGAAATATTTGTCTAAAGCCAATATATGAAAAGGCAACTTTCATCCTTTGATAACATTATCAGTGGCTGTTACAATTTCTAATGATTTTGGCTTTCAAGGAGTAATATATAATGGTTTATTCTTGTAATAACACACATACATATCATCATCACAAACTTTTATTTGAAATATTGAAACTCATGATGTTTTTTCATTTAGATCTATTTTCATACTCAAATATCACGAATCATCACTAATTAGATCAGAATTTAATTGATAATTCTGCTCATATTCACATAGATTTTTTCAATCTAAATACAAACAATTATTACCAATTCAAGCTATTGAAACATCTAGATTTCCTAAATCTTTCATTGAATCGATATTTAACTCATAATAATCATTTTCATCATAATACTCAAGCAAAATATTCTCTGAAGGTGTAACTGAAAAGATTAAATTATTTTTTATTTCATTATACCTATATTTTTGGTAGTCAGAAAATGCAAGATAATTTAGATTGTTGAAATAATTATCTCATGCCATGAATGTTCACCGATTGTTTTTGTAGTCTTCCCATTGTTTTTCAGATTTTCCTGCTTTTATATATTCTCCATAAGGCACTCTAAAATACTCTCAAGAGTTCAAATAAGTTGCTTGAATCTTTTGTTTCCAAGAGTCATATGATTCAGAATCTTGTTGAGTTCAATCAAAAGCAATAATAGAATCACATTCAGAACAACTATAATCAATAGTTAATTGAAATGGTTTTGACATTGTTTTGGTTAACCGACAAGATATAGCAGCTGGCCATTGCCAAATAATCACAGAACCATCAGGATCTACTCAACATTCAGCGTCCTCTTTTTCACTATTGAATGAATTAAATATTTTAGATAAAGATCAATACTCTTGCTTCTTCCTTTTAGATTCATCAATTTTTCAAATCATTTCTGGTATTCAGTTTCTACCAAAATCATCTATTGAATCTTCTCCATCAGAGTTGATATATCATGCTTCGTATCAATTAGTAGTATATCAAGGGTTTATTAATGAATCTTCACTAGCACTGCTTGATAAATATGTACTTATAATATGTTTAATTTTTGAGTTTATATTGTAAGATTTTTTCAAACTATCTAAATCACTTAAAACTTTATCTGAAGAGATTTTTGTAGGCCACATTACATTCAAATAATAAAGATTACTTGCTATCCTTTCAATGTTTTCATCTCACAAACTTGTTATCAGATATTTATCATCTAATAAATTTATTTGTCTATTTGGATTTGCTAAACTATCTACTGAATTCAAAACATCAAAAGAAGATTTATGTTTGTTGTAATATGCTTGTTTATTGTCATTTTGAAGTTTTATCTGTTCATTATATTTTATAACTTTCTTTATTAAATAGTCTTCAACTGCAAGTTTGATTTCTGGAATAGTTTTCAAAGTATGCAAAGTATCTCCACTAAAAACTTCTACATTGAAAAAATCAGGATATTCTAACTTCACTACAGTTCATCATACTCATTGAAAAGTAGTATATCTTGGATCATTGATAGGTCTATCAGGAGTTGTAAGATTCATCTTACTTACTTGCTCACTTGTTACAGATTTGTTGTAAATTCTAGTATCTATAAGACTATAATCAAAATATTTCTTATTAGTATAAAATGTATCTGGACAAATGGAATTTCCAAAAATTGGATTAGTATTTAAAGCTCATCAATTGTATACTAAATTACATTTTCATCCATAACAATATCTTATTGCAGTTCATACTTGAACAAGGCCTCACTCAGATCAACTTTGTTTACAAATTCAAACTTTCTCAACATAAGTATTAGAGTTGTCTCATCAAAATGTAACTTTAGAATAAGCATCAATACTATTAAATATTGAAAAAAAGTCAAACTCGTTGTAACTCTTTGTAACTTTGGAACTATTACAATAAATTTGGTTTTCAAACTTAGATGGCGGACAGTTCTCTCATCCAAATGTAAATCATCACGAATCTTTATTTGTAAGGATTACGCTTGAATACTCTTTGTATCATTCATAACTATAGGCTCATTTTTGCTCAGATTTTAGCATTTTACTTCATGCTATATCAAATATCGGTCATCAAACGTTTTTATTGAATGAAGGATTCCGTGCATTTTTGTAATTATAATTTTTCAAAGAATCATAGAATCATTCTTGTGTTACATTTACATTCAATGGAGACGCTCAGCCATAATACCTAGAAGACCAATTTTCAACTGTCTCTTTGTTGGAACAACGAGAACTATTAAATCTATCTGCATCTGATTGAGCTACCATAGTATTATAACCTCTATTCCCTTCAACTTGTCTGGACATAATACCATAAGATCATCATACAGATTTTTTAGTCAAATCTACTCATGAATTGTCTAAGTTAGCTGTGTTGTAGTTGTATCATGAAAGTTGGTCAATGCTATCAATATTCAAATAATGTCATCTATAAATGGAAAAATCTTGTGCAGAATTTATATCTTTTAGATTTTTACCGAAATAGAAATTCTCGTATCTTTCTTTGGGAATCATCAAAGCACAAGAATTTAATTGATGTAGTTCATAAGAAGAAAAAACAGGAAGCTTCATGTAAATTTTATCAGTTTGTACTTTGGAGTCAATTGTTTTCTCTAAAATTTTGTTGTATTCAGTAAGAATATAAGTAGCTAAATTATCTTTTATTGTAGAATATTTTATATGGTAGTCTAATTGTGATTCGTCCCATCTTCAAGTAGAAAGTATATTATCTCTCATTCTAGTAAGAAGGTCCTCTCCAAATAATCATTCATAATCAATTGCTAAAGTTTCCAAACTTTGCTTTATAGTCAAAGTAGGCATCAATTGATAAGAGTTTTTTTCAATATTCTCAGACCAGTTTTCTCATATAAAATCAGTTTGAAATTTAGATATTTTATCAAAAAAGCTTCAAATTCAACTAGTATAAGAATCAAAGTTACTACTCGCTCATTGTGTATTACTTAAAGATTGTTGTTTTAAATCTCATATATCAGTCTGAAAAGTGTTTATTTTTTTCTTTATTTCTCACAAATAATCGATATTCATAATGTTGAATAATAACTTTGTATATCTATGATATGATAAATCTTCCAAGAAAATAAACTTATTCAAATAATATCTGACTTTATCATCAGAATAAGATTTTTCAATGTTAATAAAATCATCATACCAGAATTTTTTATCTACAAACTCTCATGGATTAGAGTGATAATTTTCCAATCTTTCAAAATATGAGATATAATTCTGAGAAGTAGCTAAACCTTCTGTTTCTTCCAAATTAATTATTCAGTGCCAAATTTCAGGCTTTCATCATTGTTTTCATTGAAGAGTAAAATAACCACTATTTTGGTCATATATAAACTTTTTATCAACAAAATCTACATATGGATATATTGAAGGAAAAATAAATCAACTATTATTGATTACTGGTAATGGTAAATCTCAAATCAATATAACTCATTCAAGGATTGATGGATAATCAGATTGTCATTCCAAATATAAATTTTCTAAAATTCTAACAATATCTTTTGCTTTAAAATTTGCTTTGTTTATAGGAAAAACTATTGCTTTTGTATCTGAAATTTTGCTTTGGATATAAGTTTGGGAGTATCGTTGAATTTTGTTTTTTAATTGATTATCTGAATATAAATCTTTATCTACCAAAACTGCAACAATTTTAACATTATCAATTGCAGGTTCTGAAGCAGCTGTTTGACTGAAAGGAACA
>JAZHDC010000068.1:0-5226 GCA_036541305.1 Candidatus Absconditabacteria bacterium | reverse complement strand
CTATTAACCTGACTAGAAATAATAGACCCAACAAAAGAAATAGAAAGTCTGGACAAGATAAATTTATTGTTAAATTGCATATTTGCAAAGATACCAGCTATTTCAGATGAATACAATCCAAGTTCATTACAATGAGTAAAACTAAAAGACACTTTAAAATGAAAATTTATAAACGACCATATTTTTGAATTCTTTGAGAAAGTTATAAATTCTGATTTACTATTTGAATACTCTTTTCAGTTATGGATAGAAATAATAGAGACTGAAATCAACAAAAATTGTGAAAATAAAAAAGTAAATATTAGCAAATTACCTGAAGAAGTGCTACAAAAATTGAAAACTAAAATACATGAATGTATAGAGAAAATGGACTATAATAATGACTTTAACAAAGTTGTTATTGAAAACAGCTTAAATTATTACAATAATAAAAGCATAGTACAAGAAAAAGTTCAATGAATAATAGACTTATTTGTTAACGAAAAAATTATTGATCAGTCTACAATCATATCTATTCCTCTACAAGCTTTTAGAATTGATTTAATTCATCTTACTTTCTTTTATAAATTAAAAAATATATTAAATTATTTAACAATAGAATTAGAAAAACAAGCTATCAATTCTGAGTTTTATGATTGTATACCAAAATGATATCTTGAATTAAACTTTGACATATTTAATTCTTTTATTAAAAATGATCTTTTTACAAAATATAATGAATTTGCAAGCAATTTAGATTATTATAATTTTGATTCAACTGATTTCACAAAAAATATAAGAAAATTAAACGATAATAGTCCCTTACACGATAAGAAAATCACTAATGCATGAAGAGCTTACATTGCTAGTAAAAAAGAAATACTTGAAAACTTAGATACTGAATTGGTATATAAACAATTTGAAGCTTCATGTAAAAAATTAAACAAACTAATAAAATGAATTCCTGATTTAATAATTGTCCAGTTTAATAATGATGTAATACAAACTGGTAATTATTTTGTTTTATTGAATTTTCTATTAGAAATAAAAAACGGATTTCATAACCAGCTATTTACTGAATCTAAAATCAAGGAAATTGAAAATAAATATAATGAAAATATATTGCAACCAGTTATAGAGTTTGTGAAACAGCAAGACTTGATAATAAAACTATTTATAAATGATATTTTTCAATATATTAAGATTCTTTTGATAAACCAAAATGATTGAAATAAAATTAAAGATACATTATTTCAAGAAAACAAAAATTACAATGAACTATTAGATAAAAATAAATGAATATTTTTCTCCGAAATGTACTTATGTATGAAAAAAATGATTAACCATAATTGAATCAATGTACAAATGGAATATCAAATATTTCAGTATTTAAACTGTTTTCTTGCAAATAACAATATTGCTTTATTAGATTTGAATGATGACTTCAATGTGGTATTACAAAATATAAGAATATATTGCAATAATTATTTAGACTTATACAAAATAATATCTAATAAATGAAATATTGATACAGTTCAACTAAAAATATGTCTTTCAAATCGAATTGCAAATGTTAATGGATTGTCTAAACCTAGTTATAATAAAAAAACTATTGATCATGTAGTAAAATCACAAATTCCGCAAGTGTTGGATGCGCTAAAAACTATTGTAAAATATTAATCAAAATAAGGCTGACGTTGTCAGCCTGTCCATTTTTGTAACATCATTTTTTCTTCAATTTGTCCATTTTTTTCTTGGATTGATTTTATATATTTGTATTATTTATTCAAAATAAATTTTTTATGCAAAAAGCATATACAAGGAAAAATCTAAGAATGCCTCTTTTTGATTATTCTGACAATTGATATTATTTTGTTACTATTTGTACCAAAAAAAGAATCAAATATTTTGGACATATTGAATATGGGAAAATAATCTTTAATGAGTTATGAATTATAGCATAAAAAGGACGATTGAAATTATCTTTTCATTACAAGGGTTGTATTTTAGATGAATACTGCTTTATGCCTAATCAATTTCACTGAATTATAATTATAGGAAAGAAAATAAACATTTTCAGATATGATTGTCAATATAGAAAAATACATTAATTGTCAGAAATTATTCGTGGATTCAAAACATATTCTTCCTAATACATAAACCTACATTTTAAGTACAATGGATTTGCCGGCAAAGATCATTTCATGATTATGTAATCAAGACTGAAACAAAGCTTCAAGAATCTATAAAATATATTATAAACAACCCAGAGAATAGTGTATAGGGATGGCAATTGCAATAGTACATAGTGTTTATTATTTCCCTATAAACTATCGCAATTCCTATCAAACAATTACTAAAAGAAATACTAATATTTCGTGTACTTATGGCATTTCCCTTTACATTGCTCTACCTTATATTTTAGATTATTTCTCTCTAATTTGTTCAATACTGCTTTTTCCACATCAATATTACATTCATGGGCAAATAACATTACCATATAGATAATATCTGCTATTTCATCATTTACTTCTTCATTATTCTTAGCTACTTCCCGAGATTTTTCTTGCGACATTCGCAAAAATTTCTCTTGTAGTTCACATGCCTCTAATGTCAATCCCATTGCCAAATCCTTTGGATTGTGAAACTGCCCCCAATCCCTATCATCTCTAAACTTCAATACTTGCTCCATTACATAATTCCAATCCATTGTCTTTCTTTACTTGTAAAATAAAATAGATACTAATAAAATAACAATGAAATTCAATAAAATTTCATAACAATATTTCAATAACAAAAAAAACCTAGAAACTAATCCTAAGCTTTTATTAAAAATATAATATAGTTATGTATTTAGAATTTCACATTGAATAGATAAAGCATCTGAAAATGAATGTTCTCTATTACTAATGGCGGTTATAAAATCCAAGCGATTCATTAATCATCCATCCTTAATACTATACTCAATAATATGTACTAAGCGGTTCAAATCTTCTTGAGAAAAATCTTGCTTAATAATTATTCAATATATATTATTCAATGTATTTATCAAATAATTATAAAACTCATTATTTAAAAAGTTTTCATCATGGAAACATTCAAACAATCTTGTTATATTATCTGGTTGAATATTATTAGCAATTCAAAAATCAATGAATTTCATCAATATTTCAAACCAATCATTCTTTACCTCATCAAAACTTTCTCAATCTCACCAAATACTATCCAACAAAAACATAAAATTATCTATTCTCAGCCTTTCTTTATCAGTTAGCATAGAAAAAATGGTTGCAATCTTGTCTGATACTAATACTTGAATATCTCAGTTTTTCATAAACATTTTGCAGATCTCTCATCATTGTCAAATTTTACTATCTCAAATAAATTTAGCTCATTTCTCCATTGAGTCATCTGCAAATAATTCTTGCAACTCTTCATTAGTCAACTTAGCTACTTCATATGATCAGCTTCCATCTATTCACAAAAGTCACTTTATAAGATTTTCTGTGTCTTCAGGTTTCAAAATTTGTTCCAAATAATCTTCTTGAAATTTTTTTCCTGCTGTACTATTCATTGTATTTATTATTTATAAATAAATTATTTTACATCATCAACAATTCCCAATATATTTTGAATTTCTTGACGCTCTAACAAAAATGGTGAGTCATTAATAATCTTCATTTCAGTATTATTTGATGGGTCTGTCTCCAAAAGTTCATACAAGTACATCGCAAAATCATCTTGAGGATAGTCTTTTCAGTCATCTAACAACATTTCTTCCATAATTTTATCGCACATATTTTGTCCTTTAAGGATTTAAATAAAATATTATATAACCATTTTTCAATAATTGTCAATATGTAAAAAACTCCCACCAGAGGCAAGAGTTTATATTTTATAAAATTATTATTTATCAAATATTATTTTCATTTTATCTAAGAATCAATCCAATCTTTCCAAGCTATCTACTCAGGAAATCATCAATTCTTTGTACATTGCAATTACTCTCAATGGGCATACTCAAAGTTTTACTCCAAAATCCAAAGATAAATATAGATTGATCAAAGTTCATTTTTTGGTTCTATAAAGCTTCTTGACTCAATAATGTTTTTCGTTCATTATCATATCAATATACTTATATAATGCTAAAAACTCACTGTCTCATATTTGAGGAAAGTTTACTTCTAAAATTTTGAAAATTTCTCACATTTCCATACTATCTAATTCAAACATAGAAAAAACCTTATTAGAAGTGAAATTTTCATCATACTTTCTATCTGCAATATTTACCAAACTAGTTACGAAATAACTTAATTTTTGAGAATTATTTACTCCACTAGCAATCAAATTCATAATAATTGGTAAAACTATATTTATATCAGCATTAATATCTCTTGCTAGGTTCAATCAAGCAATTAGATTCACTAAAACGGCTTTTTCCATTTCTTTAAGTTGTTTTCATTGACTATGATTGAATGATTGAGCGATCATTATCTTCAAATCAGTCAAATCTACTGTTGGATAGAACTGTTTCAATATTGATTTTAATTGTCATTTAGATAATTTTTCTAAACTTACATCACTTGTAAGAGCCTCCAAAACTTGCTTTTCTACTTGCCTATTCTTTTTTCAAGAAGTTGAGTTTACTTTATTTGTTTCTATTTTTGTTTTCATTTTTTCACAAAAAAATAAAATCTTTTATAAATTTTACAGATTTTTTTTTATTTTGCAAAAAATTGACCTTGATTAGGTGAACATTGCACAAAAACCTATTATTTTTCAGAAACTAATTCAAAACCTGCACAGATTATTTTTTCATTTATTTATTAATTATTTTGCAAGCTTTTTTGTATTTGAATCTTTCTTTCTAAAATTTCTAGATTTGTTGCTGTTAAATTTTTAGTGAATTGTAATGAATTGAAAAAATAGAAAATATTCATAAAATCATCTAAAAATAAAGAATCCTTTATCTTTTCAACAAACAATATAAATTCTTCTTCTGTAATTGATTTTATAGATAAATTTGAGAAAATTTCATTAAACAACTTCAGACTATTAGTTTCTTCAATTCAACTTATAAAAGGTCTAACCATTAAAATTCTTAGAAAATTTAATATATTATTTGTACTAATTCAATTGTTCTTTGCAAAAATTATGCTTTCTTCAACAAAATCTACATAATTATTTATAAAAGTAGGTCGCGCATCTCAGGGGGAATGATCAGATCTTCCAGGCGGCGGCCCAGAG
>JAZHDC010000067.1:0-5301 GCA_036541305.1 Candidatus Absconditabacteria bacterium | reverse complement strand
TGAAATATTTTTTTAAAAAAAATAAGAATTGCAAATAAGAATAATTATAGTTTATAGTTAAAATTAAAATAAATATAATCAATTTAAAATTAAACAAAAAAAACGCCAATTAAGGCGATTTATTTTAGTTTAAAATATATTTTTCTACCAATTCTTTTGCTTGTTTTGGGTTGGCTTTTCATTTTGACTCTTTCATTACTGCTCAGACCAAGAATCAAATGGCTTGCATTTTTCATTCTTTCACATCATTTACAGGTCATGGATTAGAGGCAATCACACTCTTTACAATTGAATCTAGCTCTCAAGAATCTACTGGCTTGAATCATTTTTCTTCTATTATTATTTCTGCATTTTTTCAAGTGTCTAGCATTTCTACAATTACTTGTTTTGCTTGTGCATCAGCTAATTTACCATCTTGTATAAGTTTGCAAAAATCTATAAACTGTTGCTTAGAAACTTTCAAGTCTCACAAACAAGAATCTGAATCATTTAAGCATCTTAGAAGATACCCAAGCATCCAATTAGCAGCAAGTTTTGAATCAATTCACGCTGAAACTGTGTCCTCAAAAAATAAATTGACATCTGTAGACTGAATCAAAGAATTGATATACTCTTTGTTGAATCAATACTGCTCTTTGTATCTTTTGATTCTTGAGTAAGAACTTTCTACAAGTGTTGACTTCAAGCTATCTACCCAGCTCATATCCAGTTGCAAAACCGGCAAGTCAGGCTCAGGAAAATATCTATAATCTAGCGAATCTTCCTTGCTTCTCATAGTATATGAAGTTTTTTTTACATCATCCCATCCTCTAGTTTCTTGATCTATAGATTTTCAAGCATCCAAAAGATTTTGCTGTCTATTATATTCGTGGTGAATCGCTCTTTGAATTGCTCCAAATGAGTTCATATTTTTGATTTCAACTTTGGTTCAGTACTGATCCTGACCATGCAATCTCAATGATATGTTTACATCACATCTCATCTGCCCCTTATCTAGTTCTCATCAACTTATTTTATTGAATTTTACTCTTCTTTGTAACTCTTTCAGAAACTCTACCACTTCTATATCTGATCTAAAATCAGGAAAAGTAACTATTTCTACCAAAGGAGTTCAAGCACGATTGAAATCTATAATTCATTTTCAATTTTCATGAATAGTCTTTCATGCATCATTTTCCAAATGCGCTCTATCTATTCTAATTTTCCTTTCATCTTGGAAATCATTTATGAAAAAATCTAAATATCACAATCCGTTTGTTGGCATTTCCAACTGTGTAATCTGGAATCATACAGGAAGATCTGGATAGAAATAAGATTTTCTCTCAAATCCAGAAAGCTCATTGATTTTACAATTTAATTCATGTCAAAGCATTATTGCCTTTTCTAAAGGCTGTTTATTCAAAACTGGTAATGCTCAAGGTTGTGCTGTACAAACGGGACAAATATTTGTATTTGCTTGTAATGAACCAAATTCTTGTTCATTCTTGCACTGACAAAACATTTTATTTTCACTGTTCAATTTGATATGGATTTCCAATCAAATTACTATTTCATATCTATCAGTCATACTTATAGATTTAATTTGTAAATTTATTAAGTAACTATAATACTTCTAGTCTATATCATGTAAGTTGGCTTGCTAATTTGATATTTACTGCTCACTTTCATATTGCAATAGCTCTTTGGTCATCATCTACTTCAATCTCTGCCCTTCTTCCATCAATAATTACACGATTTACTCTAGCTGGTTTCAATGCATCCTTTATTAGTTTTGCATCATCTTCAGTTTTTTCAATAAAATCTATTTTTTCTCAATCTAATATTGATAATATGCTCATTATTCTGTGACCTGATTGTCATACAAATACTCAAACTGGATCTATTCTATCATCTTGTGAATAAACAACCACTTTAGTTCTTTTTCATGGCATCCTTACAATTTTGTCTATCTTCACTAGTCAATCTTCTAGTTCAGGAACTATTTTTCTAAGCAATATTTCTATAAAATCCTTTGATGATTGTGTAATATCAAGTACAATTCAACCTACTCCCTTGGAAATTTGTTTCAATAATACTAATATCTCTTCTCATACAGTATACATTCTATTAGGAATTTGTCCTTCAGGAGCAAGAATTACTGTAGTTCATTCTATATCTAACACAGCATTATCTCATATAGTCTTGATAACTTTAGCTTTCAATAACTCTCATTGTTTATCTTGGAATTTCTCGAAAAATCTTTCTCTTTCAATTTTCTTAAGATTTTGCTTGATAGTTTGAGCTGCTGCTTGTACTGCGATTCTAGAAAACTCTAATCTCTCTGGAGTTATGTCAATATAAATAACATCTCACTCTTTGATGTCTTTCTTTAATTTTTTTGCATCAGCAAGCAACATTTCTATATTATCATCTGTCAATTCTGCTACTACCATATACTCTCTAAATACTTTGATATTTCAGTCTCTATCAATAGATACTTGAAATTGAACTTTCTTGTTAGCTTCCAAATAATCTTTTCTAAAAGCACTTTTTATTCACAACTTTACTATATCCAAAACTTGAGTAGGGGCAAATTTATACTCTTCTATAAGAGAATGAATTGCTTGCTGTATACTTTTTCAATCTAATTTCATTTTGTAAATGCTTATATATTAAAAAGCCCTCCCACATTGGGAGGATTTATTATTCATATAATAACTTTTTTTTTGCATTTTGCAAGTTATTATTCAGAGCATAAAAAAATAAATTTATACTACTACTTATGATTTCACAATTCCTTCCAATGTGTTAACACAAATAAGTATATAATTATAATTCTACTATTCAAGAGTAAATAATTATTTTACTTTTAGGTAATAAACTGAAATAGATCAATCAGTTTTTGTGGCAATTTGCCGCCGAGATACTCAAGGATATCAAGGTTGTCAATGTTGTATCAATTCAAAATAATTTAATCATCAATGTGGTATGATTGCCCTAACAATGGGAACAAACCTATCATCTGGAAGCCTTCATCAACAATTAGATGCAGTAAATGTTTTTGTCATTTGAGCAGGTCATGTATTTGTTGTTGACCAACTCATATGACAATAAATTACATCTAACTGACTTCAGCTAAATATCGTACTGTTTTGGTTTTTCAAATTATTAACTTCATTTACCAATGAATTCCATTTATCTACTGTCAAAGTATCACCATTTGTGGCTGTTAATCAATCCCATCATTTGGTGAAAAAATAAAAAACAAATCATACTCCAAAAAATACTACAGATACGACAAAAGTTTTTAAAATTAGTTTTACCATTTTTGTTGTTTAATATTTAAATCTGCTTTTAACCTTAATTAGATAAGATTGAGGCTATAATATTATTTTAGTTTAAAGTAATTATTTTACTTTTAGATAATAAGCAGCCATTATTCATGAACTCATTCAACTTATTTGCCGCCATGCTAATCATGGATATCAAGGTTCTCAGTATTTCAACACTTCCATATTATTGAATCATCATGCAGGTCATAGCTTTTTAAATATAGGGATATAATTATCATTAGGTAGTCTTCATCAACATTCTGCATTAGTAAAAGTTTTTATAATATAAGTTCAACCTGCATTTCATTCTCATCGACTTTTGTAACAATAAATCACATCAAGCCCACTTCCACTAAAAACTGAGGTGTTTTGAGTTTTCAAAGCATTCAATTCCTGTACCACAGCATTCCATTTTGAAGCAGTTAAAGTTTCTGATCAATTTACATATAACTGTCAACTAGTGTCTATTGGGTTTGTTCACAAACTACTTTCCCAAGTTCACCTTACTAAATACAATCAAACAAAGAACAATCAAATTGCCAAACTAATTCAAAAACCAATTTTTATACCATCTATTATTTTTTCCATTACTTAAACTTATTGAATAAATAATTCAATTATAATATCAATTTTTTAAATTTCAAGAAATTATTTGCTTTTCATCAAATCGTTCCAAAGCTTTTCTTGTTCCTTAGATAATTTTTTTGGTATTTTGATATTAGGAATCACAATCATATTTCATACTTTACCAAAGAATCATTTATCTCCAAATCACTTTCCAGAGATAGTAACTACATCTCACACTTGCAATCATTTTGGTATTTTTACACTAATTTTTCATTCAGGATGATCTACTTCAATAGATGCTCATAGAACTGCATCATAAATAGATATATCCACATTTACTATTATATCATTTCATCTTCTATCGTACTTATTAGTAGGATTTACTAATATTTTGATATACAAATCTCATGCAGGTCATCAAAGTTTTCCGTAATTTCACATTCAAGGCATCTTGATTGCTTGTGAATCTTGAATTCATGCTGGCACATTTACTTTGATTGTTTCTTGTTTTTTCACAAGTCATGCTCAAGTACATTTACCACATACTTTAGAGTTTTTGTATCACTCTCAATTACAAGCAGAACAAGTAGACTGTACTTGCATTGCTCCAAAAGGTGTTCTTTTTACTTCCAGTACTGCTCATTGTCACTTACATACTTCACAAACATTTCTTTGGGAGTCTTTATCTATTCATTTTCATCCACAATCTTCACAAGTATTCAATCTAGAATATTTTATCTCCTTAGTTACTCATTTGTAAGTATCTTCAAAATCTAACTTCAGATTGATAACAATATCATTTCATCTTGTAGGTCACCTTCTAGAAGAACTTCTTCATCATGCTCCTCCACCAAAAAAATCTCCAAAAACATCAAAAATATCCTCTACATTGAAACCTCATTGGAATCATCATTGACCTCCAAATCATTCAAAACCACTATATCATCATTTTCTATAAGTATCGTATTGTTGTCTTTTACTTTCATCTCAAACTACCTGATATGCTGAATTAATTTCTTTGAATTTTTCTTGGTCTCATCACTTATCTGGATGATGTTTCATAGCAAGCTTTCTAAAAGCTTTTTTTATTTCATCTTGAGTAGCGTCTTCACTAACTCATAATACTTTATAATAATCCTTTCCTGGGTCAAAATCAATCATTTTACAATAATTTAAACTAAAAATAGCACCTGTATTATAAGAATGCTATTGTTTTTTTCAAGATAATTTTAAGTATTTTTAATTATAAATTATTTTAATTCAAGACAATTGTATAATAAAATATAAAAAAACTACAAAATAAAAAACCCTGAAAAAACTTGTATGTAATAGAAAGCAATTTCAATTTCTTAATGTAAACTATTTAGAGGCCAGATTGAGCGAGGAGATGCCGTCCTTGGATTGGGTGACCAAGTACACGGCC